>DATAMS010000522.1:0-2823 GCA_036260495.1 Thermoanaerobaculia bacterium | reverse complement strand
AGATCGATGCGGGCGTAGTCGCGGAGCTTGAGAGCGCGGACGGCAGTGACGGCGACGCGCTGAATCTCGGCGACGACGTCTTCTTCGAGATCGAGCGCCACGGCCGATTTCGTTTTCTTGTAGGCGTCGGTGCTTTCGTCGAACTTCACGTCGTAGCTGGCGATTTTCGGCGTTCCTTTCGGGAGCCGCGAGAGATCCAGCTCGACGAGCGGCAACGCCACCGGCGGATCGTTGCCGATGACGGCGGCGTAGATCTCGCGGCCTTCGATGTACTCCTCGATCAGCGCGGGAGAATCGAACTCGTCGTGAATGTACGAGATGCGCTCGAACAGATCCTTGATCGATGACACCACCGATCCTGCATCGATCCCTTTCGACGCATCCTCGGCGGCCGGTTTCACGATGACGGGAAACTGGATGTCCTGGGCATGCTCGACGCGCCCTTTGTCGATGACCGCGGAGTACGGCGTGAAGAGGCCGTGGTAACGGACGATGGTCTTGGCGATGCTCTTGTCCATCGCCAGATACGAGCCCTGCGGCCCCGAGCCGGTGTAACGCTTTCCGATCAGGTCGAGGTATGCGGCGAAGTGCATCTCCATCGTGTCGTCGCCGTTGTACGACTCGATCAGATTGAAAAAGAGATCGGCGTTCGAGCGTGCCAGACGCGCCAGCGTTTGCGGGCGGCCGTCGATGGCGAACGTCGTCGTCTCGTGGCCGAGCGCGCGCAGCGATTCGGTGATCGCTTCGACGTCCGTCTTTTTCTTTCTTCGTTTGCGCTTCGGTTTCGCAGCGTCGTTGGCAGCGTCGCTCTCAGAGTTGGGCTGTTCGTCGTAGCCCTCGAATTGTCCAAATAGAATCGCGATTTTCATTTCACCTTCCGATGGCGGAGTGGGCGCTTTCCGATGAGAAACGTCATCGAGAGCGTCGTGATGTAAACAGTCAGTTCGATCATTTGCGAACGGCTCCTTTCGCGCACGGCGAGCAGGCCAAGCTCGCGCAGGCGTTGCTCGACGGCGGCCACGAGCGCGCGCACGAGCGTGCGCCGGACGCCGGTCCATTCGTAGACTTTGTCGACGATGTCACGGCGATGCTCGGCCAGGAGTTCGTCCGCGGGCCGGTAGTCGACGCCATCGCGTTGCTTCGATGGATCGAGAAAGATGTCGGTGAGATCGGTATCGAGCGCGAGACCGGCAATCATCGCCGACTCGTCGTTTCGATCGCCGCGGTAAAACTCCTCGACCGTCTGCTCCATCTCGTCGACGGTGATGTCGGTCTCGCCCACGGCGTGCGGCGGCGGCAAATCGCGAACTTCGTTTGCAACGCGATCGACGTACTCCAGTTTGCGCAGCGCCGGCCAATTCGCGTAACGCTGCTGCCAATGTGAATCGGGATCGAGCCACACCGCGAACGTCTCAGCAAAGTCTTCGTCCGGATGTTTCTGCGCGTACCAGCCGGCGATGTGCCGCACGTAGTCGCGCGAGAAGGGGACGAACGGATAGTCGTCGCGATACGGCCGGCGAAAGGATCCGAACAGCTCGTGCCACGCATCCGTTCGGTAAAGCTCATACGCGTAGTTGAAGGCGTGGCCGGCTTCGTGGCGCAGGTACATCATGATCTCGCGCTCATTCTCGATGTCATTGACGGCGTCCTCGAGATGGGCGACGCGCGCATCGCCGAGGTAGAACGGAATGCCGATCACCGGCTCCTCGGATGGGCATCCCCACTCGTCCGACAAATAACAAAGCGGCCGGAAGTGACGCAGCCCGGCATGCTCGAGCTCGGTATAGAGACGCCGCACGTACTCGGCTACGGGCGATTGATCGAGGCGAAGCCCCAGCTCACGGATGGGAACGGTCAGCAGTTGCCGCGCTTCCGGCGGGGCTTTCTCGAAAGCGGCCACGGCCTTTTCGGGAGCAACAACCGGGCCGGAATTCCTGATACAACTGCATTTGGCGCCAAATCCGCATGAGGCGGACGGATATGCCCTCGGTTCCCAAAATCCTCGTGGTGGAGGACGATGACGCGATCCGCGCATTGCTCGTGGCCGCATTGCGGCGCGAGCCGTTCGACGTGCACGCGGCGATGCATGGCGCGCACGCGCTGAACATGACGCAGACAACGGATTACGCGGTCATACTCCTCGATCTGATGATGCCGACTCTCAACGGCATCGAGTTTCTGGAAGCCTTTCATCAGACGTCGCCGCAATCGCGCACCGTGATCTTCGTGATGACCGCCGGCGACGACACCGTCCTGCGGCGCATGCCGTCGAACGTCGTTCACGGCATCGTGCACAAACCGTTCGATGTTCCGCAGCTCCTGGCCATGGTCCGCGAAGTGACGCTGGCTCGGTCCGAGCAGACGCCGGAGCCGGCGGTGGATGCGGTGGTCGCAGAAGCGGGCAACGAACAGTTGCGGACTGACCGGCCGAATTAGCGCGTCACGTCCTTCCTGAAACGGCGCAGCGCGCAGTCAAGCCCGATGGCGCCCAGCGCCAACTCGTAAGGCAGCACCGGAAGCCAGTAGCGATACTCGATCCACATTGGCAGATGGACGACGAGTGTTGCAATCATGAACAAAGCGCAGAGCAACGCCGCGGGGTTGCTGGTGGCGCGCGTGAGGCCCAACGTTGCGGCCGCGAACGGCAAAAGCGAGAAGAGGATCAGGAGTGCCGCCAACAACGCGGCGATGCCGAACCTGCGTTGCGCGATGACCTCGCCAATCGTCTGATCGATGCCGATCTTTCCGCCGAACGTGCTGATGAAAAGGTGCGGATAGGTGCGAATCCTCGACATCAGATACGCCCGCGGATTGGCCTCGATG
>DATAMS010000152.1:0-1921 GCA_036260495.1 Thermoanaerobaculia bacterium | reverse complement strand
TGCTATCCTCCGCCCGCCATGAACGTCCCCGCGCATGAGGTCAACGAGTCGACGAGCTGTCCGGTCGACTCGTGTCTTTGGCTTTAGCCCGCTCCCAACTCTGACCTCGCCCTGGCCTTGGCGTAGCGCCTGATTCCGTCTGTCCACCCGCCGGCGTTCAGGAGCAGCCATGATCACTGTTGTCGATAACTACGATTCATTCACCTACAACCTGGTACAGCAGATCGAAAAGATTTCTGCGTTCGAGTTGCAGGTCATCCGCAACGACGCCTTCGATGTCGATGCGCTGCTCGATCAGGAGCCGGAGGCAATCGTGATCTCGCCCGGACCCGGCACGCCGTCGCGCGCGGGACGCATCCTCGACCTGATTCGCTCCAACGAGTCCATTCCATTGCTCGGCATCTGCCTCGGCCACCAGGCAATCGGCGAAGCATTCGGCGGCCGCATCGTGCGCGGACGCGTGCCGGTTCACGGCAAGCTCAGCGATGTGCGACACGAAGGGCGCGGCCTTTTTACCGGTTGTCCGACGCCGATGCAGACCGCGCGCTATCACTCGCTCGTCGTCGATCGCGAATCGATGCCGGACGAATTGCGCATCGACGCCGAGACTGACGACGGCGTGATCATGGCCATCGCCCATCGCGACCGGCCTATCTACGGCATCCAGTTCCATCCCGAATCGTATGGAACCGAGGGTGGGGATCGGTTGATTGCGAACTTCCTGTTGGAGGTGCGGCAATGATCGACACCGCCATCCGCAAAGTCGTCGACGGCAAAGACCTCGGGCGCGACGAAATGCACGAAGTCTTCAGCGAGGTCATGGACGGCCGCGCCTCCGATGTGCAGAAAAGTGCGCTGCTGATCGCGCTGCGCATGAAGGGCGAGACGTCCGAGGAGATCACGGGGGCCGCGCTGGCGATGCGCGAGCGGGTGAGTCCGCTCACCATCGATCGCGAACGGATCATCGACACCTGCGGCACCGGCGGCGATGGCCGCGGCACGTTCAATGTCTCCACCGTCGCGGCGCTCGTTGCCGCCGGTGCCGGCGCGTCGGTGGCGAAGCACGGCAATCGAGCGGTCTCATCGTCGTGCGGAAGCGCCGACGTTCTCGCCGAGCTTGGCGTGGCCATCGATCTCGACGCCGCGCGCATGAGCGAAGTGCTGCGCCGCACGGGAATCTCGTTTCTCTTCGCGCCGAAACTGCATCCGGCGATGGGAGCGGTAGCCGGCATCCGCCGCGAGCTCGGCGTCCGCACGATCTTCAACGTCCTAGGGCCGCTGACGAACCCCGCCTTCGCGCGGCGGCAGGTGCTCGGCGTCTACTCGCTCCACCTCGTCGAGATTCTCGGACGCGTGCTGCTCGCCCTCGGCGCCGAGCATGCGCTGGTGGTTCACAGCGCCGACGGACTCGACGAGATTTCGATCTCCGCGTCGACGTTCGGCTGCGAAGTGCGCGACGGCGAGCTACGCGGATTCGAGCTGACGCCGGAAGAGATCGGAGTGAGGCGTCACGAACTGAGCGAAATCTCGGGCGGCGACGCACGCGAAAACGCGCGTGTCGCCCGCGAGGTGCTGAACGGAGCGAACGACGCGCGCAGCGAGATCGTGGCCGCGAACGCCGGTGCCGCGCTGTTTGTCTCGGGCGCCGCGCCGACGATTCGCGATGGCGTGGAGATGGCGCGCGAATCGATCAGCAGCGGACAAGCGATGACGAAGTTGCAGGAGCTGGTGGCGGTGACGAATGAACTGGCGTAACCCGCATTTCTCTCACTCTCTCACCTATCGCCCCGCTCTCCAATCGAGCGCCTTCTCCCCCGCGCTTCTCAGCGGGGGAGAAGGTGGCCGAAGGCCGGATGAGGGGGAGTCGTTTCGTGTCATAAGGGGTCAGACCCGAAGTGGAAGTGACAAAAAATGTCCGGGC
>DATAMS010000130.1:0-6217 GCA_036260495.1 Thermoanaerobaculia bacterium | reverse complement strand
CAACGTTCCCTCGATCGAGATCGCGCCTTCGGTTCCCGGCTCGACGCGGCGAAGCGTCAGCGGGAGAAACGCGCGGCGTCCGAAGAGCTGGCCGATCTCCGATGCGGTTGTATCGGCCGCGGCCGTGGCCAGCGCGGCGATTCCCATGAACAGCGGCACGAGGCCGAGGCCGCGCCAGCACGCGATCGCGCAGATCGCGGCAACGCCGACGTTCGCGAACGCATGCGCGGCGCCGCGGCGTCCGCCGCCTTCCTGCGCCAGACCGGCGCGAGCTTTGCGCGCGTAACCGAGCTTTGTAGCCAGCGTGCCGAGGACGAAGAAGGCGAGCAGCGCGACATACATCGGAGGTCCGCCGCCGATGACGACGACGCATCCGAGAATCCACCCGGCCACCATGCCCGAGACATTGACGCTCTTCAATGCGAAGCCGATGAGAGCCAACACTGTATTGACGATGATCCAGACCCACGCGATCGGCGGCGCGCCCGCCAGTGACACGATCGGCTTGATCGCCATTGCCGCGAGAATGCCGGCCGCGATGAACGGGACCGTGACGTTGTCGTCGATGCCGAGCGGCAACGACTCCGCAATGGCGCTGACAAGGACCGCTGCGGCGATGGCGACATCGTGCGGTGCACCGAAAACTCTCGCGATCAGAAACGACGCCGCGCCGCCGAATACGATGAATGCGAGGAATCCGCCCCACGACTTCGCGCGATTCCAAGGCAACGTTGCGAGCGGCAAGCGTTGCCCGATGATGCTCGAGAATCCGTCGCCGAACGCGAGCAGCACCCAGGCCACGGCTGCGATCTCGAGGTGCCAGTGAAAGACGATGATCAACACCGTCACGGAGAACGGATAGAGCACGATGCCGGCATCCCATCCGCGCTCATGCCGCGAGACGCGCCGGCCGGCGATGCGGTGCAGCAGCAGCCAGTTGCCGATGATCGCGGCCACGCCGATGAGCGCGGCGTAACGCCACGGAATGCGCGCCAGCAGCAGCGCACCGAGCCCGAAGCCGATGTGCAGGAACTTTCGCAGCACCTCGTTCGTTTCGTGTCGCGGCTCTTCCGCCAGCCCGGTTGACCTGCGTTGATCGAGCATCGTTTTCAACAGCTTACAATACGCGCTCCAATGACGGATTCCCCTTCCGAACAACTGAACGATTCTTCCGCCAAACCGCCGCTTCTTTCGGTCGTCGTCCCCTGCTACAACGAGAGATCGACGGTCGCGGAATTGCTTCGTCTTGTGCGCGATGTGCCCATCGACAAAGAGATCATCGTCGTCGATGACAAGTCGACCGACGGCTCCGCGGGCATCGTCGCGGCGTTGGCAAACGAGTGGCCCGAGATCCGCCACGTGTTCCAGCCGGTGAACCAGGGGAAGGGCGCGGCGATCCGGCGAGGGATTGCCGAGGCGCGCGGCGAGATCGTGCTGATTCAGGATGCCGATCTCGAGTACGACCCGCACGAGTATCCGAAGCTGATCCAACCGATCGTCGATGGTCACGCCGACGTCGTCTTCGGCTCGCGCTTCGAAGGCTATCCTCGGCGCGTCATGCTCTACTGGCATCGGCTCGGCAACAATCTGCTGACGTTCCTCTCCAACTGCACGACCAACCTCGACCTCACCGACATGGAGACCTGCTACAAGGTTTTCCGCCGCGATGTGATTCAGTCGATCAATCTGAAATCGGACCGCTTCGGCATCGAGCCCGAGGTGACGGCGAAGCTTGCGCGACGCGGCTACCGGATTTTCGAAGTGCCGATCTCGTACTACGGCCGCGATTACTGGGAAGGGAAAAAGATCAACTGGAAGGATGGCTTCAGCGCCATCTGGACGATTTTCCGCTACGGCCTTTTCGACGATCCGTCCAACGAGCCGGCGACGTACAAGACCTTGCGCCGCCGCGGCTCGCTCAGCCGGTACAACCGCTGGATTTGGGAGGCAGTCGCGCCGTTCGTCGGGCAGCGCGTGCTCGAAGCGGGAGCCGGCTCCGGCACGATGACGCGTTTTCTTTACGGGCGCGAACTGATCGTGGCGACGGACAAGGAGACGCCGTACATCGATCGATTGCGCAATGCGTTCCGGCGGCGGCCGGGGATCTTTGTGGAGCGCCTCGATCTCGATAGGGATGCGGCGCTGGCTCTCGCTCACTACAACTTCGATACGGTGATGTGCATCAATGTTCTCGAGCACACGAACGATGATGCGGCCGCGCTGCGACGCGTGCATCAGCTTCTCGTTCCGGGAGGCCGCGTCGTGATCTTTGTGCCGGCCGGGAAAGATCTCTTCGGCACGCTCGACCGCGGCATCGGTCATCAACGCCGCTACGATCAGAACGAGCTTCTGGCGATGCTGCGCGAGGCAGGATTCGAGATCGAAGATTCGTTCTACCAGAATCGGGCAGCGATGCTGGCGTGGCGCCTAAATTCGAAGATCTTCAATCGCGGCGCGCTCCCGGCTGCGCAATCGAAAATCTTCGATCGACTCGTGCCCCTGATCAAAGCGCTCGACGGTGAACGGCCGAAGAAGGGGTTGAGTTTGATTGCGATAGGTCGAAAGGCGGGGGTCGCGGGTCGGGAGTCGGGTGTCGGAGACGCAGCCCCCACGACTGACGTTAATCGAGCGGCCTCTTCTCCGACACCCGACTCCCGACAGGCGACCCCCGCGAAATGACCCGCGCCGCCCTCATCCTCGCCGGCGGTGCTGGCACGCGGCTGCGGCCGTTGTCGTCAGACGAGAATCCGAAGCAGTTTCTGCGGATCTTCGACGGCGTCTCGCTGCTGGAGAAGACGGCGACGCGAGTCAAACCGCTCGTTTCCACCGAGTCAATTTTCATTTCGACAAACGATCAATACGCGGCGAAATGCACCGCGCTTCTGCCCGAGCTGCCGAAGGTCAACATCTTGACTGAACCGGCTCGGCGCAACACGGCGCCAGCGATCGCGCTTTGCTGCTTCGCCATCGACACGATCATCAACGATGATCCCGTCATCGCCGTCCTGGCCTCGGATCACTACATCGCCGATGAAGCTGAGTTCGTGCGCGTGCTCGATCGTGCGTACGACTTCGCGTCGAAGAACGATTATCTCGTCGCGATCGGGATCGAACCCACGGAGCCGAACACCGGCTACGGCTACCTGCAACTCGGCGATGAGATCGAGCCGGGTGTCAGCGCGGTCGAGCGCTTCACCGAGAAGCCATCACGCGAGCGCGCAGCCGAGTTTCTGGCGGCGGGCAACTACGCGTGGAACGCCAGCATGTTTGTCTGGCGGGCCAGCGTTTTCCGTCGTGCGCTCGAAGCTGCTGCGCCGGAGATCGCGGGCGTCACGCGCGAGAACTACGAGTCCATGCCCTCGATCTCGATCGACTACGCCCTGATGGAAAAAGCGCCGCGCGTGGCCGCGATCCGCGGCGACTTCGGCTGGAGCGACGTCGGCTCGTTCGAGCAATTGGAGAAAGCGGGCGTTCCGGTGAAGGAGTTGCTGAAGCAGTATGAGTAGGCTTCCTTCGCGCCTTCGCGGCTTCGCGTGATCACACGAAGGCGCGAAGACGCGAAGAAAACCTATCTTCGCCGCACGCTACGCCGGCACTTCGCCTCGGCCCGCGATTCGATCTGGCGCACGCGTTCGCGCGACAAACTCAGGATCTCGCCGATGTCGCGGAGGGTCAGCTCTTCGTCCTGCAGCACGCCGTAGCGAAGTTTGAGAATCGTCTTCTCTTCGATCGGCAGCGACTCGACGGTTCGCTGCACGGCGCCCTGCTGTTTGAGCGATTCGAGAAACGGGACGCGCTCGTGATCGATCTGCGGCGTCATTCCTTCGGCAAGGTCGCCGAGCTCGTACCAGAAACGCCACCAGGCTTTCGCGTTTGGGTTCGTGTAGAGCAGCAACTGCGCGAGCTCGCTCTTGGTGATCGTCAGCCCCTCGCAGACTTTTCCGATTGCGGAGGTCAGCACGGCGGCGATCTGTTCGTTCTCGCGATTGAAGAACGACGCCAGCTCGTCGATGCGCTTCGGCACGTTGTCGGTGACGCCGTGACGAAGACTGAGCACGAGGCGCTCTTTCGGCGAGAGCTCGGACATATGCGCCAGCAGCTCGTCGCGGCGGCCCTGCACCTGCATCGCGTCTTCGGCGGAAGGCACCGAGGTCTGCTCGATCATCTCGGCGAGCTCGGTGTGCGACTCGTCGTCGAGCTCCGCGTTCAGTGAAAAGTTGTCGCTGTTGGCCTGCAGCAGCGTCTGCACTTCCTTCAGCGTGACGCCGAGCTCCGTGGCCAGCTCGTCGGGCGTCGGGATGTGCTTCCCTTCCGTCATCGCCGCGGCGATGGCTTTCTCCAGGCGATACATCAGGTTGGCGCGCTTCGGCGGCAGGCGGAACGCGCCTCCCTGTTCGGAGAGCGCGTGCAGGATCGATTGACGGATCCACCAGACGGCGTAGGTGATGAACTTGACGTTCTTGTCGGGATCGAATTTTTTCGCGGCGTGGATCAGACCGATGTTGCCTTCATTGATCAGGTCGAGGAAGAGGACGTGCGCGTTGCGATACTTCTTCGCGTAGGAGACGACGAATCGAAGGTTCGCTTTGACGAGCTCTTCGAGCGCGGCCTTGTCGTTCTGCTGCACGCGATAGCCAAGCTCGCGCTCGCGCTCCGGCGTCAGCCGCGGAACCTGCGCGATCTCATGAAGGTACTGATTCAGGAGATCGTAGGAATCGTCTCGTTCTTCGTACCGGGCCATGTTTTGGAGTCGTGCATTCTAACTCCACCCGATCACCAAGTCGGTACGACAGCGCAGTGCTCGTCCGTTGACAAAGAATGAATTCAAGCGGCCGAAAACAGCGAATGCAACCGGCCATCAGGACGGCGGCGGAGGCGGCGTGCTTTCCGCTGGCGCGTTCGCGTCGGGAACCGTGTGTCCGCGATGACAGGTATCGCACGTGACCATCTGGCCGTGCGGGTTCACTTTGGCGAGGTAGTCGTTGTTCGCCGAGTGCACCATGCGCATCATGGCGCGAGCCGCGTTCTTCTCCGGCTTGGCGTCCGAGGCGAAGTCGAACTGTTCTTTCGATCCAGGCGGATTCGAAGTGTGGCAGTGATCGCAGCGCGTGCCGAGGGCGCGTGCGAATCCGCGCATGTTGGCGATCAGCTCATCGTGCGTGATGTTCTGCGGAAAAATCTGAAGGTTGTGAAACTCGCCAGTGTCGGCGCGCGCAGCCTGCGCTTTCTGCTGCTGCATCGCCGCGCACGCAGCGAGGAAGAGTGAGACGGTGAGAGCGACGACGATGGGGCGAGCGAGCTTCATTGGATTCCTCCGGAATGCAGAGATTGTGAGTAGTAGATTAGTGGATTAGTGGATTAGTAGATTAGTAGATTAGAGGGCCGGCGCATTCGTGATTGGGACGCGGTTGCCTAATCCACTAATCCACTCATCACTAATCCACTGGTCACCAATCCACTGCTTACTGCGAATTTGTTACCAGCCGATGCCGTAATCCTCGCCGTGATTGCTCGATCCGCCCCAGAACGAGCCGTGCGCGCGATCGATCATGATTGCGTTGATCGGGCCTGACGTTCGGTCCTCGAACGTCATCGTGTAACCCATGCGGCGCAATTCGCCGCGCACCCACGGCGGCTCGGCGGAGTTGAGCAGGATGTTGCCCGGCTTGATGTCGTGCGCTCCGAACGAGCTGTGCATCTGGAAGCTGTTGACGTTCGGCGCTTCGCTCGCTTCCTGCACAGTCATCCCAAATTCGACGACGTCGAGAAAGAACTGCAGGAGGTTCTGATCCTGACTGTCGCCGCCCTGAACGGAGAAGACGAGCCACGGAGCGCCGTCTTTCAGTGCGAGCGTCGGCGTGAGCGTGACGCGCGGATGCTTCCCTGGCGCCACCACGTTAAACGGTCCCTCGGATGCATCGAGCACGAAGCTCTGCATCCGCTCGCTGAGTCCGACGCCGGAGTTTCCGGCGATGACCGCAGGCAGCCAGCCGCCGCTTGGTGTGACGGATACTGCCCAACCCTCTGCGTCGGTTGCTTCGACCGAGGTGGTGCCGGCGTAGAAGGCGAAAAGGTAATCGTTCGAAAGTGACGGCGTGGCGCGGAGAAATTCGTTGCGTCGAAGCGAGCCGGATTCTGTCGCACCAGTTGGCTTCGCTACAGGTGCTTTCGGCGCGTCC
Organism: Thermoanaerobaculia bacterium; assembly: GCA_036260495.1. GTDB lineage: Bacteria > Acidobacteriota > Thermoanaerobaculia > Gp7-AA8 > Gp7-AA8 > JADGNZ01. Next base: position 38 of record DATAMS010000130.1, on the reverse strand, counting down.
CAGTTCTTCAGCAGGTCGGGAAACGGATTCGTCGTGCG
>DATAMS010000105.1:0-2543 GCA_036260495.1 Thermoanaerobaculia bacterium | reverse complement strand
CGAAACGCCGCCGACGCACCACCAGTTCGCATGCTCTGAGCTGTGAATGAGCTCCGTCATTGGAAGCCAGGAGTTCACTCGCCCTTGATACGACACGACAAATGGCGAGAGTCCCGGCGCGTGCAGAAGGAGATCGAGTGCTTCGATGCGGCGGCGCGATGGTGGAGCGGCAGCGAAACGATCCAGTGGCTCTTTGATCGCGTCGTCGAAGTGGGCATGCATCTCAGGGAGCAGCGATAAGGCAACCTCGGTGCGTCCCAGCACGATGGCTCGCGTGAATGCCGCAGCAATGAGTTGCGCCCGAATCGAGTCCGGAAGTTCCGGCGACCGAGCGGCGTCGATGAGCGCCGCCAGTGGCAGCGCCTGATTGAAGACGACTGCGGCATCATCGTCGAAGAGCTTCTTGTAGGGCGGGTCAGCGATGCTTTCGAGGTCAGATCCCGCCGGCAGGCGCGCCGCGTCATTCACGAATTCATCAATCGAGCCTGCCAGCGGCATGCGAAGCTCGCGAAAGAGATTGCGCGCCGAAGCGCCTAGCGCGTCGTCCGGGAGCGCAAGGACACGGTCGAGATCTCGTTTGGCGCGGTCCGTTTCGCCTCGATCGAGAAGAAGGCGGGCACGATGATAGGCGGCCATCAGGAATGCTGGCGAGGAGGGCTCTATCTTCGCGGCCGCATCGAGGAGCTCGTCGACATGAGCATCGCTTCTGGTCGCATTCGCGATCGCCGCGACCAGCCACGGCAGCGTGTGCTTCGCTTGCCATCGGTCAACCGCATGCGCGAATGCCTTCGCGTCCTGCAACGGAGCACGTTCGCCTCGGCTCCAGACCGAGAAGGTCTTGATCCAGTCGGTCATCTCGTCGGACGCATCCGGGAACCTGTCAAAGGTGGTCACGAAGTCAGTCAGATTGTGTTGCGTGATGTGCCCGCTCACGATCGCTTGTACGAGTTTCGCGCGCTGCTCTTCCGGCGCAAGGTGCAGTTGAACGTAGTCCTCGAGCTCCGAAGCCGCGTGGCGAAGGCTGCGCATGTCTTCGTCGGCGAGGATTGCGCGCAGCTCCTGATCCGCTGCCTTCATTGGTTCCCGCACGAAACCCTCGAAATTGCCCATCACGCTTTTCCGGATGAGTGCACGCGCGGCCACAAGCCGGGCGATGCGCCGCCAGGGCGAAGCCTTTTCGCGGCTGATTGCGAGGAAGAGATCGTGGGCGCGATCGAAATCGGCTGCGTAGAACGCCGCAGCAGCAATCTGATAGTTGCGATCGTACCGAAACGTCGCTGGCAGGGAGGCCGGCGCTGGTGCAGGTGGCGTGCTTCGGCGGTCGCAGTTGGAAAAGACAGCGTTCTGTGCTTCGACCCACGCGGCCACGCCGGGATGTTTGATGCCGAATTCCGCAATGCGCGACCGGAGTGTCGCGGAAGCCGTAAAGAACGCACCCTCGGTGCAGTTCACCACACTGAAAAACATTTCTTCGGTTCGATAGTTGGACGGACGGATGGTCGAGACGATGACTGAGTTGCGCACCTCAATCCATTCGCCCAACGCATCGCGGTTAGGCCCTTCTTCGGCAAGCTGCGGTTCTCGGAGACGTGCGTTGTAGTACGCGCGCATCGCCTTCTGCTCGACATCGGATAGCGGTTTGCCTGAGAGATAGCGCCATGCCACAACGAGATGAGAGTGCGCAAAGGTGGGCATCAGAATGCCGAGGCGTCCGGAGGCATACAGGGAAACCGGCGCGTCCGGCCGCTTGGCAAAGACGAAAGCTGGACCGATGCTGAAACTGCAACTGTCCGTGGGGCGGGCGATCAGCATCGCCAGGACGACGAACAACAGCGCGCAACGAGCTGCTTTCATCGGTTCGCCATCTCCGTGGCAGCCCGCCAATCGCGCGCCGACCATCGGCGCGAGTTGAAGACGTAGATTCGACGATGACTCGGAAGGCGGGGCGGCGTTTCATCGAGAGAAATACCGGCGCTGGCACGACAGACCGGCTCCGGAAAATCCTCGCCCCTGCCGAGGCGTGCGCGTACCAGATGATCGTCGCCGCCCATTTGGAAGAGCATCGGAATGGCGTCCTCGATCGGAAGTCCGCCCATCCACCGATCATCGCTGCACCATGAGGCCAGCGCTGTGATGGTGATGTGAGGAATCGTGCGATGAAGATCGGTGATGAGCGCACGATAGAAAGGGCGCTCCGACAACGTCGCGTCAAAGTCGATCTGCACGGTGGCGCTGCCAAGTTTCGTGATTGCATCGACGGCCGCGCCTCGTTGTTTTTCATCGAGCGAAGGGTTGCTCGTCTCGACGCGGATTACCGGAATCGTGCGCACGGACTTGTCGATGAACAGCGGCTGCATGCGTGGATGCACTTCAGTCCTCGCGCCGCGCAGCGTGATCGTTTAGGCGAGGTATGCCACTTCGCCGCGGACAAATCGGAGATCTTCACGCCGCTCCCATGCCCACGGAATCACGCGGCGCGGTTCCGCGCGGCAAGAGGCCAGCATGAGGAGAATCGCGGCTGCCAGTTCGAGCCGCTGCAACCA
>DATAMS010000511.1:0-8542 GCA_036260495.1 Thermoanaerobaculia bacterium | reverse complement strand
GACCCTCGGCGTGCTCGCTCCGTCGATCGCCGGCACGTTTCTTCTGCAGGCATTTGTCGGAATGGCCATCCGTCTCGCGTTTGCCGCACGCCGAGGGACTGCGCGCGAGTTGCTGGCCGTTTATCGATCAAAAGGTTGGCTGATCGATACCGTCCGCCTGTCGGTGTTTGCGGGGCTGTGGATGCACACGTACGGCTGGATCAAGCTCTTGATTCCGCTGCTGCATCCGCGCCTGTTCGATCAACAGCTCTGGAATCTCGATCGCACAATTTTCTTCGGCTACTCACCCAACGTATTTCTGGTGACGATCTTTTCTTCGCCGCCGGTTCTTCGCACGATCGACTGGACCTACGCGAACGTTTTCTTCGCCAACATCTGCATCACCGGAGCGTTCTTTGCCTCGGCGCCGGAGAGGCGGCTTCGCATCGCGTTCATGAACTCGAATGCCCTGCTCTGGCTCATCGGTGTGTGGCTTTACGTCGCGCTCCCGTCGCTCGGTCCGGCGTATCGGTTTCCCGAGGTCTGGCTGCCGCTCGCGCCGCTGCTTGATCGCACGCAGACATTCCAACGGCTCCTGATGACGAACTACGACGCCGTCGTGTCGCAGATCCGAGGAGTGCGGCGTCCGTTCAATATTCTCTTTGGTGTAGCCGCGTTTCCGAGCCTGCACGTCGGCTTTCAGATGCTGGCGTTTCTCTGGATGCGGCGGCTGACGAGCTGGGGCGGAATCGTCTTTGGCATCTTTGCGGTCTTCATTTTCATCGGCTCGATCGTCACCGGCTGGCACTACCTCGTCGATGGAATTGCGGGCGCTCTGCTGGCGTGGATGTGCTACGCCGCAGCGCAGCGGGTTCCGGCAATACGCGCCTGATCTCGTGTGTTTTCCGACCCATGCCAGCGGTCAGCGAACAACAGCGTGCACTCGGCGACATCCTCGCGCGCCGCACCGTCGAAGGAGCGCCCGAGCTGTACGACAAGCTCGAGAATAACGCCGTGCGCTGCTACTCCTGCGGCCACCGATGCAAGATCCTCGAAGGTCTCAACGGTATCTGCAAGGTCCGCTACAACGAGGGCGGCATTCTGCGCGTTCCGCGTGGCTATGCCGCTGCGCTGCAGGTCGATCCGATCGAGAAGAAGCCGTTCTTCCACGCTTATCCCGGCGCGCTGGCGCTTTCGTTCGGAATGCTCGGTTGCGACTACCACTGCGGTTACTGCCAGAACTGGGTGACGTCGCAAGCGCTACGCGATCCCGTTGCCGGCGCGGCGCCAACCGACGTCGAGCCATCCGACCTCATCAGGCTCGCCAAACAACACGGCGCGAAAGTGATCACCTCGACGTACAACGAGCCGCTCATCACCTCGGAATGGGCCGTCGAGATCTTCAAGGAAGCAAAACGCGAAGGTCTCGTCTGCTCCTACGTCTCCAACGGCAACGGCACGGAGCGCGTGCTCGACTACATCGCGCCTTGGGTCGATCTTTACAAGGTCGATCTCAAAGGATTCTCCGACGCGCACTACCGCGACCTCGGCGGCACATTGCAGCCGGTGCTCGACACAATTCGCGGTCTCAAACAGCGCGGCATCTGGCTCGAAGTCGTCACGCTGCTCGTGCCCGGCTTCAACGATTCCGATGACGAGATGACGAAGATGGCCGAGTTTCTCGCCAGCGTCGACGTCGACATCCCGTGGCACATCACCGCGTTTCATCAGGACTACAAAATGACCGGGAACGCGAATACGACCGCGCGACAGCTTCTGCGCGGATATGAGATCGGCCGCCGTGCCGGGCTGCGGTTCATTTATCCCGGCAACATTCCGGGAGCCGTGGGTGATCTCGAAAGTACGCACTGTCCGTCGTGCGATCGCGTCGTCATCGGGCGTCTCGGATTCCGCGTGATCTCGTATCATCTCGTCGACGGTCACTGTCCCGATTGCGGCACTGCCATTCCAGGTATCTGGGATGGCGATCCCGCGGCCGGCCGCAGCGGCATTCCCCGCCCCGTTCATCTTTCGCGAGAGGAACTGTCTGAATGAAACAGATCGCTGCCATCCTGACCGCGACACTCATCGCATCCACGCTCGCCGCCGCCACGACGCCGCCCAACCTCGGCTGGCACAAATTCGAGTCGAAGGTGTCGGACAAAGTCGTGAAGTGGAAAGTGCGGGCCGAGACTCCACCCGGCGTTTCGCCTGAGCAATTTCCGAATCGAATCGAGATGCATTGGAAGTACGCGCCCGATGCTGCGGGAATGCCTTCGCCGGACGTCGAGGCGAACTTCGCGCGGCTCGAAGCGGCGATCGATCCGATTCAGGGCGATCACGTCGCTTACCTGATGATGGTCGTCACCGGCAACGGCGATCGAACCTGGTTCTGGTACACCGGCGATGCGAAAGCGTTCGCCGCCGCGCTCAATAGTCTTCTTCCCGGCCACCCATACCCGATCACGCTTCACCTCGGCGGCAATGAGCCCGATTGGAAGACCTATCAGACGATGAGGGGAAACCACCACTGAGCCCGCAAGGACCGAACCGCGATCCGTTTGTTAGAGTGCGCTTCCGATGACCGAAGCATTTATCGAGGTTCTACGCGAGACTGACCTGCCGGTCGGACGCATCAAGGCTGTGAAGATCGATGACCACACGGTCGCGATCTGTCATACATCAAGCGGATTTTTTGCGACGGACAACACCTGTCCTCATCGCGGCGGACCGCTTGCCGAGGGCGATCTGATCGGCGACGAGATCGTCTGTCCGTGGCACCTCTGGGGTTTCGATGTCACCACCGGCCGTTGCCCGGGCAACAGAGACTTCACGATCGCCACGCACGACGTGATCGTCGACAGGGGCAGCATCATGGTCAAGCTTTCGCCAGTGCGCGAAACATCGGACGCACTGTGAACCCGAAACCGCTCCGCCACATCGATCTCTTCTCGAGCGCCGGGAAGCTCGAAGCGCTTTACCGCGATCTGCAGGACCCCGCTGCCGTCGGCGTAGTCTGCCATCCACATCCGCTCGGCGGCGGCACGCTGCACAACAAAGTCGTCTTTCGCGCCGCGCGCGGTCTGGAAGCGGCGAACGTGGCCACGCTACGTTTCAACTTCCGCGGCACCGGCGCGAGCGCGGGACATCACGAAGATGGCGAAGGCGAACAGGGCGATGTTGTCGCCGCGATCGACTGGCTGACGAAGAAGCATCCGGACGCGAAGATCATCGTTGGCGGATTTTCGTTCGGCGCGTGGGTGGCCTCGCGCGTCGCGTGCGAGATGGCCTCCGTCGATGCGATGTTTCTCATCGGCACGCCCGTCAACAAATACGACTTCGGCTACCTGCGCACTTGCGAAAAGCCGATGCTGATCCTGCACGGCACGCAGGACGAGTTCGGGGACGTTGACAAGGTCGAGAAGCTCAGCCAGCAGGTCCGCAACGCCGAGACGATGATCATCACCGGCGCCGATCACTTCTTCACCCGCCAACTCGATTCCGTCGAAGAAACGATGCGCCTCTGGGCAACCGAGATCATCGCGGGATAGTTTGTTCATGAGCGAAGTCCCGATCACGAAACGGCCGGTCGTCTATCGAATGGCCGGCCAGGACGCCGTGATCGTGAAGCGCGACGTTCCGTATCGCGATGACCTGACGATCGACGTTTACTATCCGCGGCACTCGAATCCCGAGATCCGCACGCCCGCGGTCGTCTTCGTGACCGGCTATCCCGATCCCGGATTTCAGAAGTTCCTCGGATGCCGGCAGAAGGAGATGGCGTCCTACATTTCCTGGGCGGAGCTTGCCGCCTCCTCGGGGCTCATCGGCGTGACGTACTCGAATCGCGAGCCGGCGGAGGACGCCCAAGCGTTGATCGCGTTCATGCGAGAGAACGCGGAGACTATCGGCATCGACGCAATGCGGATCGGCATCTGGTCGTGCTCGGGCAGCGTTCCGACGGCGTTGTCGCTGCTGATGAGTGAGTTGTCCGATGCGTTCCGCTGCGCCGCGCTCTGCTACGGATTGATGCTCGACCTCGACGGCAATACGGCCGTTCAGGATGGCGCCAAGCAGTTCGGCTACAGGAATCCGGCGGCGGGGAAGTCAGTCAGCGATCTGCCGCCGAGGCTTCCGTTGATGATCGTTCGCGCGGGCCGCGACGAGTTTCCTCACCTGAACGAAACGCTCGACCGCTTCGTGAGCAAGGCGTTGGAGTGCAACCTTCCGCTTACGCTGATCAATCACGCCGAGGCGCCGCACGCGTTCGATATCGCACATGACAGCGAGATGTCGCACGAGGTCATCCGGCGCGTGCTGGCCTTCCTCCGGTTCCATCTCATCGAAGAATCACGCGAAACAGTCGCGTAGAAATCGCAGCCCGAGGATCGTTCTCGTGCCGTGCCAGGTGAAGAGATGGCCCGGGAACGGACCGATGACGCGTGTGCCCGGGATCTCGGCAGCGTCGCTGGTCGTGAACAGGTACGGCTCGTCGGGAAGAAAGACGATGTCAGGACGAAGCGCTAGAACGTGTTCCAGTTCGAGCGACGGATAGCGCATTTCATCGTGCAGAACGTTGCGTCCACCGATCGACTCGACGAGATTCGAGACGTACGTGTCGCCGCCGCACCACATCCACGGCTTCTTCCAGATCGGCACCGCGAACGTGAACGATGCGACGTTCCCGCGCTCCTTCGCAAGCGCGTCCGACAGCTCGTTCGCGCGATCGACACGATGATGAATCGCGCCAAGCGTAGCGATCAGCTCCGCGACATCATCGACCGTCTTCGGCTCGGTCACGAACACCGGCGCGAACGCCTCGATCGCCTTCGCATGACGCTCCAGGTTCTCCTCGAGGTTGACGTAAACCAGATCCGGCGCCAGCGCGCGAATCTCCTCGATCCGCGGATTCTTCGTGCCGCCAACGCGTGGCCGGTCGAGATCCGCGGGAAAGATACAAAAGTCGGTGATGCCGGCGACGTCGTCGCCAGCGCCGAGGTCGAAAAGAGTCTCGGTGAGCGAAGGAACGAGCGACACCACGCGCCGCGGCGGGGCGGGAAACTCGAACGTGCGGCCGAGTAGATCTTTCATTCAAAGCGCCGGTTCAACGTGCTCATGGCGTCCGCAACGTAATCGTCGCCTTTCGCCCGCCGCGCCCAAATGTCGCGCCAAAGAAATCGCCCGCAGTCCACGTTGGTCGTGACGCAGCGTTCGCAATCGTCCGCACCAGACGCAAATTCGTCTCCGCGTAACGCGCGCCCGACGCGAAGTCGAACCGTTGCGACATGTCGTCGCGCGGCGAGTGATAAATGTTGCGCAACCAGTCGCGCGTCATCTTCGCGCCGTCGACGGCCGGTTCGCTGCTCTTGTTTCCCGGTTTCAGATGAATCGCCGGGATGCCCGCCTTCACGAACGAATACTGATCGCTGCGAATGAAGCGCACCTCTTCCGGATACGGATCGGGACTCACGTCGAAGCCGCTGGCATGCGCGGCGGCCGCCGCCATCGCGCCCATCGACGTGTGCTCGCCGCCGAGCGGCACGAGATCGGCGACCGGATAGATCATCAGAAACATGTCCATGTTCACGTCCGCGACGATCTGCCGCGCCGGCACAGGCGGAAAGTGGACGAAGTATTCGGAGCCTTGCTCGCCCTTCTCTTCGCCAGTCAGCGCGAGGAAGAGAACCGATCGCTTCGGACGCGGCCCGGCTGCCAGCGCGCGGGCGATCTCGATCAGCGATGCGATCCCTGAGGCGTTGTCGTAAGCACCGTTATAAAGCCCGTCGCTGCCATCGGCTTGTGGATGATTGCCGAGGTGATCGAGATGCGCGGAAACGACGACATACTCGTCGCGAAGCGCGGGATCGCTGCCGGGCAGCACGCCGATGATGTTCTCGCTCCGCACCTCGGAGAATCGTGTGACCGTCTTGATCGCCGCGGTGCCGGGCAACGCGAACGAGTGCGCAACGCCGTTCTCGGCATCGGCAAGAACGCGATCGAGCGGCATGGTTGCGTTCGCGAAGAGCGATTCCGCGGTCGGTTTGCTCAGCGACGCCGATCCCGCGATCGCTTCGATGACATCGACCGGTTTGCCGTTGGAATCGAGATACGTCATCGGCAGGATGCCGCTCTGCTTCGCGCGCTTCTCGAACGGGCTGCGCGCTTCGTCGGTCGTCGTCGAGATCGTCAGCATTCCCACCGCGCCGTGCGCCGCGGCGTTCTTCCGCTTCACATCCGACGATGAGTAGTAGGCGCGCTGGTCCGGCGGAAACGGCTTCGGCGCGCCGCTCAGCACGACGACGATCTTGCCGCGGGCATCGATGCCTGCGTATTCGTCGTGATGCAATTCCGGCGCAGTGACTCCGAATCCAGCTAACACGAGCGAGGCGTCAACGCTAACGTTCTCGCGCGCAAAATCAGGACGCAGCAGAAAGTCTTTCCGATTGACGAGCGGAGTCCCGTTAATGCTCAGCGACGACACCTTTTCATCAAGCGCCGCGGCGCGAAGTGCGAAGCGCTGAAACCACTCGTCATGCAACGGCTGCAGCCCGATGGCTGCGAACTGCGCACGAACATATTCGGCCGCGACTTCGAATCCGCGCATGCCGGTCTCGCGTCCTTCGAGCGCATCGCTGGCGAGAAAGCGGATGTGGGAAGCGATGGCGCGGGAGTCGATTGCGCGGGAGTCGTTTGTCGGGGGTCGGGTGCCGGAGCGGCCTATGACTTTTCCGACTCCCGACACCCGGCTCCCGACCCCCACGACGGCAACGGCGGCGAAGAGAAACGCGATCGTTCGTCGAAACATGGTCCGCAAGTTTAGCGGTATCCTTCGCCCGCTTTGTCCGTCCCTTCCTCTCTGCTTCGCTGGTGGCTTCTCGCTGTCGTCGTCGCCCTTTCCATTCACCTCGGCGGTTTTCCGCTACTCGATCCCGACGAAGGCCGCAACGCCGAGGTGGGCCGCGAGATGGCGGCGACGAACGATTACGTCATGCCGCGCCTCGACGGCCTGCCGTACCTCGACAAGCCCATCGTCTATTTCGCAGCCGAGGCCGCGGCGATGGAAGTGCTCGGCCCGACGGAAACGGCAGCGCGGTTGCCGGCGCTCCTCTTCACGCTGATCAACGCTGCGTTCTTGTGGTGGTTCATGCGGCGTTGTCTCGCGACAGAAACGGAAGGGCAGCAAATCGAGTTGATTGCGCCGATCGTTTTTCTTGCGACGCCGCTGGCAATTTCCTTTTCGCGCACGGTCATTTTCGACAGCGCGCTGGCGCTCTTCATCACGATGGCGACGGCGTTTTTCTATCTTGCTTGCGAAGAAGAGTCGCGCAAATGGTCCGGCCTGGCCTGGCTCTGCATCGGACTCGGCGTCATCACGAAAGGGCCTGTGGCGCTCGCGCTGCCGCTGTTGGTTGCGATTCCGTACGCTATCTGGCGCAAGCGCTTTCGCGCGCTCTGGTCGTGGCGCGGGCTCGGACTTTTCATTCTGGCAGTGGCGCCGTGGGTGTGGGCGATCTCGCTGGCCATCCCTGATTTTCTGCACTACGTGCTCGTCACCGAGACCGCGCAACGTCTGGCGACGAAGGCCCTCAAGCGGACCGGCCCGCCGTGGTACTTCATCCCCTACATCATCGGCGGCGCGTTGCCGTGGTCGATCGTTCTCCTCGGCTCGCCGAAAGCGATCGATCGCCGCGACCGCTTCACGATTTTTCTTCTGCTCTGGATCGCGATTCCGTTTCTGTTTTTCTCGATCTCGCAATCGAAACGGCCGCAGTACATCCTGCCGCTGATGGCGCCCGTCGCACTGCTGGTGGCGCGCATCTGGCGCGACGCGCGCACCGGCTCGCGCGTGGCCGCAATCGTTTTGTTGATTGCTGGTGCTGCCCTGATCGTCGCGCCGTTCGTCGTTCACCTGCCCGCGGAGTACGGCGACGCTGCGAAGGTTTCCGCGATCGCAATCGGAGCAACATGGATCATCGGCGGCGCGCTTGCGCTGATGCCGCTCCGCGACGTTGCGCTCGTCGCGCTGACGATTCCGATGATCGCGATTCCGCTGACCGCGAATCCGATCATGCAGGCGATCGGCGCACGGCGTTCCGAGGCGGGACTGGTCGCGCAACTGCGGCCACTCGTGACGCCGGGAACCGAGATCGCCGGCATCGATTCGTTCAGCGGCTCGATGACGTTCTATTTGCAGCACACGATGATCGTCGTGACGCCGGACGCGGAAGAGCTGACGAGCAATTACCTCATCCGGCACTACGCAACCTTCGCCGGCGGCGCATCGATCAAGCCAGAATCATGGCTCGCCGGCGCACTCTCGGACTCGGCGACGCCGCGCATCTACATCGTGCGCAACAACGACGCGCCGCATCGCGCGCAAATCGCCGCGCGAGGATTGCGCGTCGTGGGCAGCGACTCGCGATATGCGGCATACGCGCGGTAAAGGAGTGCAGGCGTCTCGCCTGCGGCCGGCGGGCGTCTCGCCCGGCGGTAAATGCGCGGCTTACGGACGTAGGTCGCCGGCATCCGCTAGAAATCATCTTTGAGCTCAAGCCGGGTAGAA
>DATAMS010000510.1:0-4381 GCA_036260495.1 Thermoanaerobaculia bacterium | reverse complement strand
GACGACGGCACCGCGCCGCATTGGCAGGCGGACGAGTTGACTCCCGCGATCGCGCAAGCGGCGCATTTCGATGCAACGCCAAAACAGATCGCCGATTGGACCACGCCACCCGCAAAGGCCATCGTCGCTCCCGCCCCCAACCTCGGCCTCGCACCCGCCGAGCTGCAGGTCATCGCCGACGAGCACCAGAACGGCCGCCACCTGACCCTGCACCTTCACTCCGTCCGCAACGCGCCGCGCATCGCGGTCATCTTCCACGCACCGTCATTCACGTCGATGCGCGTCAACGGAATCGTCCCTCCGCCGGTCACGCGGCGCCGCGGCGGACTCGCGGAAGGATGGCATCGCGTCAGCATCCGCGCCACCGAAGCAACGATCGACCTCTACCTGACGCGCAACGAACCAATCGACACCGTCATCATCGACGGCTCCTACGGCCTCCCGCCCGAAGGCGCCGCCCTCGCCCACGCCCGCGACGCATCGCTCGCGATTCCCGTGCAGGAAGGCGACCTCACGACCACCCTGCGGCGCAAACGGTTCTAGCTCGGCCTCACGAGCGCTCAAACCGCGTGGTCATCCAAACGCGGCGGCGGTGAGCGATGTACCGCGACGAGGAACGTGCCCACGAAGCGCTGAGTTTCTGGAGCCGACTTGGCATGCACAGATTCCGCATCAGCCACTCATCCACCTATACTCGTTGACCGACCTAGTCAGCAGAGCGATAATGCCGTCCTGCATGTTCCAATTTATAGTGGCGCGCGAGCGTGTAACGAGGACCTGTGGTCGCACGTCCGACTTAAATCAGTAACTTCGAGGTCAAAGGATGGTTGAACTATGCGCTTTGTAATCGTGACGTACGCCCTGGCACTCCTCTTCTCCGTCACGCTTTTCGCTGCTCCACCGCCTTCTGTCATCTTGTCCCGCTATGATGCCCACCCGCCACTTTTTATTTCGGCGTCTGCCATGGTCGCCGCCGACGGCACGATGGCCGCAGTTGTCCCACAGGATTGGCGTGCCCCTCTGCAACGGCTTGCGGAAGTTTTGTCTGAACACCGAGGCCAGGTCTCCGCCTTCAGCCTGTCTTCAGCCGCACCGTGTCAGGGTGGGATGTTAGCCGAAGTGTCACCTCAGGAGCTCGTGGATGCGTCGACGCAGCATAGTGCGATTGTCAACGCGAAAGCCATCGTCGCTGGTACGATTCGGAGCGTGACGCCCGGGTTTTTCTCTGGATCGCCTGGCTCGCTTATCGAGCTTGACAACCTGGACAAAATTAAAGCCAGTGCGTTGTATAACGAGCTGCGAGAGAGTCTGTATCTCCGGCTCCCGTATGCGCAATTCGTCACTGGCGGGATTGAATACTGTCGCGAATCAGGCTCGGGTAAGTACATTCCCAAAGTGGGTGACCGCCTTCTGGTGTTCGCTTATGGCGCTCCGGGGGATGCCGCCGGCACGTTCGTGTACACGACATCGAGTGACGTCATCGCCCAACCAAGTGGCGGCGCGATCCGTATACCCAAGTCCCTCTCGTTCTTTGACAACCCGGCGGCAACGATCGCGACGATTACGACAGTCATCCGCTCAGAGATCTCCCACCGCGACCGACCTGTAGTGGGCCACGACGGGAGGACGCAATGAAATCGCTGCTGTCGATTGCGGTTTTCCTCATGTTATTAACGCTACCAGCTCGGGGCCAGTACACATGCAGCCCAGTCGAACGGAGCGGTTTTTTCGGCGGCAGCATCAGCTTGCAGACCACCGAGAACATAGGCCCAGAAACTATCGGAAACGCAGAGACCTACTGGACCGGTGCATGCGGCCAAACGGGCTCAATTCCCCACTTTTCCGTTAACAACAACTATGCGAATCTCCAAATCCCAGTCTACTATCATTTTGAGACTGGTCAGATTGCCTGCGGCCAAACGACATGGTCCTCGTACCCTCCCGGCGCTCCGGAGAAGCCTATTTTTATCGACCTGTACCAGTATGGTCCCAACGAAAGCGGCCAGATAGTTACGTGCAACCCTACGGACAGTCTAGCCCACGAGATCGGTCACGTACTCGGCCTCGGGCACGCCCCGTCTGATGCGTGCGTTGGCGAGATCATGGGGCGGGCACAACCAGGGGAAACGCGGAGTGTTATGTCCGGCGATTGCCAAACGGCCGACGAGAATTGGACCACACCGATTGAGCGCTTCCGCGATTTGAATCCTGGGCCTGGTTCCGGAGGTGATCGCCATCCGGGCAACGACCCCGGATGCGGTGATGATTGCTCGCCGATCATTATCAATTTCGAGAGTGGCGACTATCGCCTGACCGGCGCGAATTCGCCCGTCCGCTTTGCTATGAACCCAGAGCGAGAGCCTGCGCTCATGGGCTGGACGGCAGCAGGCGCTGACGAGGCCTTCCTTTGGCTCGATCGCAATCACAATGGCAACATCACCAGCGGTGCGGAACTGTTCGGCAACTTCACGCCACTCAGCAACGGCACCTTGGCGAGGAACGGCTTTGAAGCATTGGCCGAGCTCGATGGCAACGATGACGGCGTCATCGATGACCGAGATCCGATTTGGCCGCAACTCCTGCTCTGGCGCGACCTGAACCACAACGGAATCTCCGAGCCGGGCGAAATTGCACCGCTCGCCTCAAGCGACGTTACAGCAATCGACCTGCACGTTCACTGGACGGGCAGACACGATAGCTTCGGCAATACCTTCCGCTATGAGTCGCTCGTCTCCATCAGAAACCAATCGGGCTATGCAGTGCGTAAACAACCCGTCTACGACATCTTCTTCGTCTCCGTGCCACATTAAACATCCCGGGTGGGCGGCGGGGCGTTTCACACGCCTGCCGCCCGCGTTCATAGCCGCAACATATCGCCCTTCGCGCGATGGTTACTCTTGGCAGCAGTTCAGGAAGGCGACTCACGACCACCCCGTCGCGCAGGCGGTTGTGAAACGAAGTTAGCCGGTCTAGAGTGAGGGCGATGACGATGAGCGCGCGAGTCAAACAATTCGGAGTTGCGATCGTGCTCGTACTGCTGTCCGTCTCCGCGACTGCGGACACACGGTGGCTTCCCTCCCCGGCGATCCTTCGAAAACACATGCGTAACTCGCGGTTGGTCGTTGTTGGGCGCCTCACCGACGTTTCCGTGCAGCAGGATGCTCACTCCAGGTCTGGCTCCGGCCGAATCGCGGTGGACCATCTCATCACCGGTGTTGGCCGCAATCTCCCCGCAATCACGTGGTCCGATAGAAACGATCGCGTTTGCCCACGCCTGGATTTGGATCAGTTCAAAGGCCGTCCCGGTGTTTGGTTTCTTCGCGTCGATGCTTCCGGAGCTTTCGATAGCGCTCGTTCAGAATTCTGGGACCTCAATGCAGCGATGCGAGTTCTCGTCGAGATCGAGCGGTCGGAACCGCTAACTCCCGAGTTGCAAACCCTCAAGCAGGCGATCGAGTAGCTGGTGACGGTTAACGCAGCACGACCCGATTCCCCTTCGCGACTCGAACAAACTTAGAACTCGATTTGCGCGCCCAGCTCCACCACACGGTTTGGTGGCAGCCGGAAGAACCGGGCGGCGCTTTCGGCGTTGCGGGTCATCGAGGCGAAGAGCTTCTCGCGCCACATGGCCATGCCGCTTGGGCGGGCGGTGACGATCAGCGTTTCGCGGCCGAGGAAGTAGGTCGTGTCCATTGGCGGAATGGACATGTGGCGCTCCTTGGCGACGCGCTCGAGGAGTGCCGGGATGTCCGCCTCTTCCATGTATCCGTAGCGGCAGGTGACACGGAAAATCCCTTCGCCCAGCTCTTCGAATTGGAGGCGCTCATCATCGCGAAGATGCGAGACCTCTTCCGTGATCACGGTGAGGAGGATGACTTGCTTGTGCAGCGCTTTGTAGTGTTTGAGGCTATGCAGCAGCGCCGACGGAATCACCTCGCGCGTGCGATGCATGAAGACCGCGGTGCCGGGCACGCGAACCGGCGAGTGCCCGCGCAAGGACGTCACGAACATCTCCGGTGAGAGCGAACCTTCGCGAAGACGCGCGTTGAGAATCGTACGTCCGCGCCGCCACGTCGTCATGATCGTGAAGACGACCGTGGCGATGAGCAGCGGGAACCAGCCGCCGTCGGCGATTTTGAACAGGTTCGCGCCGAGAAATGCCAGATCGCCGAACAGGAATCCCGCCGTGATCGCGCCCGCCAGCGCCACGCTCCAGTGCAGCTTGTCGCGCGCCACCACGTACGCCAGGATCGTCGTGATGATCATCGTCGTACTGACTGCGACGCCGTACGCGCCGGCCAGATTCGTCGAGCTGCGGAAGCCGATGACCAGCGTGATCGTCGCTAGCATCAGCGTCCAGTTCACGTTCGGCATGTAGACC
>DATAMS010000509.1:0-2242 GCA_036260495.1 Thermoanaerobaculia bacterium | reverse complement strand
CGCGAATTCGACGGCGCGCATCATGCGGACCGGATCCTCGCGGAAGCGGACGTCCGGATCGCCGATCACGCGCACGCGCTTGGCCTCGACGTCTTCAAGGCCGCCGACGTAATCGATCACCGAGAAGTCGGCGATGTTGTAGAAGAGCGCGTTGATGGTGAAATCGCGGCGCCGCGCGTCCTGCAGCGGCGAGCCGAACGTGTTGTCGTCCGTGATCAGAAGCTCGGCGGCGTCTTCGTTGCGCTCGGGCTCGCGCCGGAACGTGGCCACCTCGACGAGCATGTCCTGAAAAATGATGTGCACCAAGCGGAAGCGCCGGCCGATGATGCGGCTGTTGCGGAAGAGGCGCCGGATCTCCGCCGGATGCGCGTCCGTGGCGATGTCGAAATCCTTGGGCGTCCCGCTCATCAGCAGATCGCGAACGCTGCCGCCGCACAAGTACGCGCGGTAGCCGCTGCGATGAAGGCGGTAAAGAACTTTGAGAACGTTCTCCGGAATGCGCCGCCGCGAAATCGGATGGTCGCTGCGATCGACGTAGACGGGGTCTACCTCGGGAGTTGGGGGTCGGGGGTCGGGGGTCGGAGATGGCGCTAGGTTTTCTTGATCGGTGTCTTCCGGCTCTGCATCTTCTTCAGAGAACCCCAGCTCCGATGTTGCGGCGTCACGCGAGGCTCGCTCGTCGAATGCAGGATCAGAAGGCGGAGCCGAGGTCGCGGAAATCTCCCCGGAGCTCGCGAGGCCCGACTCCCGGCTCCCGATTCCCGACTCCCCGCTCAGAATCGAGCGATCGTCGCTCATCTCCGCTTCTCTCTCCGACTCCCGACCCCCGAGATCCCACTCCCTCGAATCACTCATGGACTTTCGCCGGCCTCGCCCTCGGGCGTCAAACCCGGCGTGAAATGGTACTTGCTGTCGACGATGAAGAACGTCCGTTCCCAGCGCGTTTTCGTGAAGAAGTGCACGAGCACGCCGGCCAGTTCCTTGAACCGCGCCGACGATGGTGCATCAGGCGACGGCGGCGTTCCTTCGAAGGACCAATAGACCATGAATGCCTTGCCCTTGATCATCGAGCGGGGCACGGTTCCCCAATAGCGCGAGTCGCTGGATCGGTCGCGGTTGTCGCCCATCGCGAAGTACTGACCCTCGGGGACAAAGTACGGTCCGAATTGATCGCGCGATCGATAGGGCTCCGGAAGTTGCGGGCGCGGAGGATAGATCGTCGGATCGACGTGGATCACGTACGGCTCCGCAAGCGGTTTTCCGTTGACCCAAACGACCTTGTCGTGAACTTCCACGGTGTCGCCGGGCAGGCCGACGACGCGCTTCACAAAATCGGTGTCGGGCTGCAGCGGGTAACGGAAAACGATGATGTCGCCGCGCCGGATCTCGCGCAGCGGCAGCATCCCGCCGAGGGTCGTCCCAGGTCCGTAAATGAACTTGTTGACGATGATGTGATCGCCGACTTTCAGGTTGTCCTCCATCGATCCGGTGGGGATCTTGAAGGCCTGGAAGGCGAAGATACGGGCAAAGTTGACGAAGATGACGGCGATCAGGAGCGCTTCGTAGTACTCGCGGATCGTCGATTTCTTGTTGGTTTCATCGACGGCCATTCGGCGGGGGTGTTCCCTTCAGGTCGTCCGCAATCCATGCGGCGGCAAATGATTGTACGACAGCGGGTGGGGCGAAGACTCTGTTTCCGGCGCGGCGGTAATGGCCGGGCGGGATGGCGGGGTCTGCTGTGATGAGGATTGCTGGATTGCCCCGTTGCTCCGTTGCCCGGTTGCCCGGTCGCTCGGTCGATGGGTTGACGACGTATTTTCTTGTGACGTCGATCCAGGCGACCTTCGCGATCTCGTTCCAGAATTCATCGCTTCCCCGAGGTGCGATGGCGATGGCCACGCGCGCATTGAGCATGAGGGCCGCGCGGGCGTCGCTCCAGGCAAACGGATGCGGATCGAGCCACAAAACAACCGGCAGCTTCTCGTTGTAATGCAGGTCATTGGGACGCATCACGAGCAGGCCACCGATCGGCTCGATCGAGACGTTGAGGCGCACGGAGGGCGGAATCACCTCGCGCCGCTTCTCGCCTTCGTACGTCATCTCCTGCAAGCTCTGCGAAGCCTCGGGCGATTCAACGACGACCGCATAGCGATCACCCTTCGGCTCCCATGCGAGCGCGTCGATCTGGGTTTGTGGAAAGTCGACCGATAGCTGCGTCGCCGTCAGAATGTGCACGGTGCGG
>DATAMS010000082.1:0-1602 GCA_036260495.1 Thermoanaerobaculia bacterium | reverse complement strand
TAGGTCGGACTCTCCAGTCCGACTCCGCGTGATTGTCGGACTGGAGAGTCCGACCTACGTCAGGAAAAGTTGAGTAAGAAAAAAAACTTCACGCCCCTGTCGATTTCGCCGTTCTCCGTTCGACTATCACTCAAAAGGAGGAAACACCCATGCAATACCTGCTGCTGATTTATGACGATGAGAAGCGCTGGAGCACCATGACCGAGGCGGACATGCAGAAAGGGATGGCCGCGTACGAGGCGTTCGGCAAGGAGTTCGCTGGCAAGATCAAGGCCGGCGACGCGCTGCAGCCGACGCACACCGCGACGACCGTTCGCACGCGCGACGGCAAACGGCTCACCACCGACGGCCCTTACGCCGAAACGAAAGAGGCCCTCGGCGGCTACTACCTCGTCGACGCCAACGATCTCGACGATGCCATCGCCATCGCTGCAAAGATTCCGGGCGCGCTCACCGGCGCCATCGAAGTCCGTCCGATCATGACGTTCGAGTGATCGCTATCATGCTGCGGTCTTGACCGCGATCGAAGATGTGTTTCGCAGCGAATGGGGCCGCATCCTGGCCGCTCTCATTCACCTCCTCGGCGATTTCGATGTCGCCGAGGAGGCATTGCAGGAAGCGTTCGCGGTGGCGGTGACGGAGTGGGCCGGCGAAGTCCCGCGCAATCCGCGCGCGTGGCTGTACGGAACCGCGCGGCACAAAGCGATCGACCGATTGCGCCGCCGTGCGCGCTTCGCCGAAAAGCAGGCCGAGATCGCATACCTCGCGCCCACTTCAACGAGTGATGAGATGAACGATGCCGACGAATCGGGCGTCCCCGACGAGCGCCTCCGCCTGATCTTCACCTGCTGCCACCCGGCGCTGGCCGAGGACGCGCAGGTGGCGCTGACGCTGCGGACGCTGTGCGGATTGTCGACCGAAGAAATCGCGCGCGCGTTCCTCGTCCCGACAGCGACGATGGCGCAACGCCTCGTGCGCGCGAAAGCGAAGATCCGCGGCGCCGCGATTCCGTATCGCGTGCCGCCGGCAGCCGAATTGCCCGAGCGTCTGTCCGTCGTGATGTCCGTCGTCTACCTCGTCTTCAACGAAGGCTACACCGCCGCGAGCGGCCAGTCGCTGGTACGCCACGATCTCTGCGCCGAAGCGATCCGTCTGGCTCGCGTGCTGCGCGCGCTGATGCCCGATTCCCAACTCGACGCCCTCCTCGCGCTGATGCTGCTTCACGACGCACGCCGCGCAACACGCGTCGACGACAACGGCGAGATGGTCCTCCTCGCCGATCAGGATCGATCGAGATGGGACCGCGCCGAGATCGACGAAGGCCGGGCGCTGTTGCAAACATCGCTGCGCACGTCCCGCCCAGGCACATACGCACTCGAAGCAGCGATCGCCGCCGTTCACGCGGACGCGAACATCGCCGCGGATACCGACTGGAAGCAGATCGCCGCGATCTACGAGCGCCTCTACGTTCTCCACCCCATCCCGATCGTCGCACTCAACCATGCAGTGGCAATATCAAAGTCCGACGGCCCCGCCGCAGCGTTGCCGCTCGTCGATGCGCTGTCCGGTTCGCTCGCCGACTATCACCTCTGGCACGCCACC
>DATAMS010000060.1:0-8136 GCA_036260495.1 Thermoanaerobaculia bacterium | reverse complement strand
GCTGCCCGATGAAAATGCGAAGGCGTGGCGCCTCGGCCGGTACGCCGTGGTCGCGATTTGGATTCTCGCAATCGCGCGTCTTTTCATCGCCGATGTGTGGGATGAGACCAACGCCTTGGTCGTCTTCGGACACAACAGCGGCCAGAGCGCGATGCAACTCATTCGCGTGATTTTGAAAACGCCGCTGCCGTTCTGGCGTCCGATCCCGACCATCCTCGTGGCGCTGATCATTCATTCGATTCCCGACCCCGAGGTGACGTGGAGGCTGCTGCGGATCGTCAATATCGCGATCATCCTCGGCGCGCTCTGGCTGTTGCTGAAAACGCTCGACGCCTGGGATGGCCGCTCCGAGCGCCGCAACACGATCTTCACATTCGCCTACCTCTTCTCCGGCGGCGCGATCATCGTCGCCACGTGGTTCGCAAACATTTTCGACGCGTGCGTGATGCTGTTCGTCGCGTGGGGATTGCTGCTCATTACGCGCAACAAATTCGTAAGCGCCGGACTCATTTTCGGCGTGGCCTTCTTCTTCAAGGAGACCGCCGCGATGACACTCCCGCTGCTCGTGCTGCTCATCGCCATCGATCGCATCAAGATTCGCGACGCAATCAAAGTCGCCATCCCCACGATCGCTTTCGGCATCCTCTACTTCGCTCTTCGCAGCATCGTCGTTCCCTTCGGATCAGCAGCCGACACGCACCAGTTCCATGCGTCGGCGATCGTTCCGACCGTGTTGGGATTGATCGAAAGCTACTGGCGCGAGAACCTCTGGGGCCACGCCACGATCCTCGGCTACATCGTCTTCGTCTTCTCGCTCATCGCCATGCGCGGCTGGCGAGGCCGCGTTGCCTTCGCCGCGTTCACCGCCTTCGCCGCGCTCATCTACATGGAGATGTTCACGACCTACCAGGGCAACGCGCTCATTCACCACCTGATGTTCATCCCGCGCCTCTACTTCATCCCCATCGTCCTGACGCTCTTCGTCTTCGCCGCCGATCGCCGCTGGTGGGCCGTTGCGATTCTGGCGATTCCGCTGCTCGCCGGCGCGATCGGAACGTACACGCGCTACGAACGTTTTCAGCGCAGCTACCGCAATCTCTATCGCTACGCGCAGACAGAACCGAAGCCGGTACGCATCGACTACGCGATGAAGCCCCTGCACGACCCAACTCGCGGAATCGAGATTGGCGACTTTCCCGACGCGCACTTGAGAATCGACCCAGTGAACGGACTGCCGGTGAAACGGTAGATTGGGCGTGAGGGGGTGGGGTGTGGGCTGTGGGAGAGTGCAAATCATCACTGCTGCGACCAGAACGTTCCGCCTCCACCTCCCGCACCCCACGCCCTACACCCCGAACCCTGTCTCTGCTTCCAAACCCTCTCTCAGTTAAACTTCGCCCGTGACAACGCCAGATCAAACCGAAGCCGTCCGGACGCAGTTCACGCGTGAGAGCATCGTTCACGATTACCGCATCGCATTCCGCTCGCGTCAGGCCAGTCTCATCGGACGTCGCGAAGTCCTGACCGGCAAGGCGAAGTTCGGCATCTTCGGCGACGGCAAAGAGGTCGCGCAACTGGCCATGGCCCGCGCGTTCCGCAAAGGCGATTGGCGCAGCGGCTACTATCGCGATCAGACCTTCATCTTCGCCTCGGGGATCGGCACCCTCGACGATTTCTTCGCGCAGTTGTACGCGCATGCCGACACCGTCAACGATCCCTGGTCCGCCGGCCGGTCGATGAACTGCCACTTCGCGTCGCGGATTCTGAACGACGATGGCTCCTTCCGCAGTCAGACCGATACCTACAACACCTCGGCGGACGTTTCCCCGACCGGCTCACAGATGCCGCGTCTCGTCGGACTCGCCTACGCGTCGAAGCTCTATCGCGAGCTCGAAGAATTGAAGGCCATGACTCAGTTCTCGCGCAACGGCGACGAGATCGCCTGGGGCACGATCGGCAACGCCAGTTGCGCCGAGGGGATGTTCTGGGAGTCGGTCAACGCAGCGGGCGTGCTGCAGGTGCCGATGCTCCTTTCGATCTGGGACGACGGCTACGGCATCTCCGTGCCGAACGAATTCCAGATCACGAAGGGCCACATCTCGGAGCTGCTCAAAGGTTTTCAGCGCGACCCGAAACAGAAGACCGGCTACGACATCTACATGGTTCATGGCTGGGATTACCCGGCCCTTTGCGAGACGTACATCGCCGCCGCGTCGATCGTGCGGATGGAGCATGTGCCCGCGATCATTCACGTCAACGAAATGACGCAGCCGCAGGGCCACTCGACGTCCGGCTCGCACGAGCGCTACAAATCGAAAGAGCGGCTCGATTGGGAAACCGAGTTCGACTGCATCGCCAAGATGCGCGAGTGGATGATCGGGCAGGGGATCGCGACAGCCGAGGAGTTGGATGCGCTTGAGAAGGATGACATCCGCGTCGTGCGCGAGGCGCAGCGGCGCGCCTGGAACGCCTATCGCGCGCCGATCGATGCCGAGGTCGGGACGGTGCTGGGGTTCATCGATCAGTTAGCGTCGATCGCACCAAATCGTAACGAGCTCGATGTCATCAAATCCGAGTTGCAGCGAAATCAAGCGCCCTTCCGCCGCGATGCCATGCGTGCGCTGACCAGCGCGCTCATCGCGTCACGCGGTGGAATCGCCGGCCACGAAGACGTCGTCAACCGAATCGCCGATTGGCGCCGCGATCGCGAGTTCGCAATCTCCGCGCTGTACGACGACGAGTTGTACAGCAGCGGCGTCGATGCCGCGCTCAACATCGCTGAAGTGAAACCTGAGTATGGCGACGACGCGCAGGAGAAGAACGGGTCGGAGATCATCAACGCCTGCCTCGACGCGGCCATGCAGCGCTATCCGAATCTCATCGCGATGGGTGAGGACGTCGGCAAGCTCGGCGACGTCAATCAAGGCTGCCTCGGCCTCCAGGAAAAGTACGGCCTCTACCGCGTTTCCGATACCGGCATCCGCGAGTGCACGATCGTCGGTCAGGCCATCGGCATGGCTTTACGCGGCCTGCGTCCGATCGCCGAGATTCAGTATCTCGACTACATCCTCTACGCGATCCAGATCCTGTCGGATGATCTGGCCACGACCCGCTGGCGCACGCGCGGCGGCCAGAAGTGTCCCGTGATCATCCGCACGCGCGGACATCGTTTAGAAGGCATTTGGCACTCCGGCTCGCCGATGTCGGCCATCATCAACCTCGTGCGCGGCATGCGCGTCTGCGTTCCGCGCAACATGACGCAGGCCGCCGGCTTCTACAACACCCTGCTCCGCTCCGACGACCCGGGCTTGGTGGTCGAGGTGCTGAACGGCTACCGCCTGAAAGAAAAGCTCCCCTCCAACATCGCCGATTTCACCCTCCCCCTCGGCGTCCCCGAGATCTTGCGCGAAGGCAAAGACGTCACGCTGGTCAGCTACGGCGCGACGCTGCGCATCGTGATGGAAGCCGCCGAATTGCTGGCCCAAACCGGCATCGACGCCGAAGTGATCGACGTCCAGACGCTGCTCCCCTTCGACGTGCGCGGCGTCATCGTCGAATCGCTCAAGAAAACCAGCCGCGTCGTCTTCATCGACGAAGACGTCCCCGGCGGCGCGACCGCCTTCATGATGCAAAACGTTCTCGAACGCGACCGCGGCTACGACTACCTCGACTCCGAACCGCGTACGCTCCCTGCCAAAGAACACCGCCCGGCTTATGGCTCCGATGGCGATTACTGGTCCAAACCAAATCGGGAAACGATATTCGAGTGCGTGTATGAGCTGATTCACGAGGCGATGCCGCGGAAGTATCCAAGGTTCTTGTAGGGGCGGCGCGACAGCGGATCTCCGGCTATCGCCTCCGATCCCGGAGTTCGAACCTCACAGCTAGCCTCGCGAAACGGGACTACTTCGCGGCGTTTCCAGAAAAGGCTAAGTGAGAGGTAGGTCGGTTGCAAGAGCCCGGATGCGTCATGTCGATCGCCGTGAACCGGTAAGATGCAGCAAATGCCTCGGAGACGCAACACGGTCGATCCAGAGATGGCGCAGCTTAACGCGGCAGCTGATGGAGTAAACAACAATCATCGTCGCGCAGCGCTACCGCAGCGGGTATTTCACTACACTTCTCTTCCGGCCGCTCTGGATATAGTCGCATCGCGGCAGTTGTGGTGTTCGAACACTCGATACTCGAACGACCCGTCTGAAAGCGACTACGGCCAGAAGCTGATCGAGCAAGTGATTCGTCGCGATCCACACTTCAAGTTTACCGGCCTTCTCCAAACAATTCGCGTGACCGAGTCCTATGCCACCTCGTTTTCAGCTGACCCAGACCTCCAGCCGCAATGGCGTGCCTATTGTCTCAACGGCCGCGGTTTGGCCGTCGGTGTTGGCACCGACACTCTTCTGAAACGCAAAGCTATGATCTTCATGCGCGTCGAATATGTGCGGCGAGCGCAGTCTGAGCTCATCAGGTCCATGCTCGACGTGTTTCGCCAAGCGATCATCGCAGCGGCGGGCAATCAGAGCAGGCTGGGGCAACTTCTCGAACGCCTTGCTCTCGGGTTAATCGTGGTTCGCGCTGCGCTCAAGAATCGCTACTACGAAAGCGAACGCGAATACCGGCTCATCGATGCCGTGCCGGCCAATTCATATGCTCGCTCGGCCGATGTAAGGTTCAGGGCAACGACGACTGTCGTTGCGCCGTATCTTGTTGCCGATCTCACCCAATCATCAGCCGAGACAGCGCGCGAGCCGATCGAGGAAGTTCGGGTTGGCCCATGCCTAAACTATGAGCTGGTCGCTTCAGCTCTCCAGCTCTACTGCCACAAGCATCGACGGCGTTTTGAGATTACGAAATCGAAAGTACGTATGCGCTGCGAGTGAGCGCTGCACTGGCACATCGCACCTACACTTCGCGCCTCGAACCAATAGCCGCAACTGCTTCATTGTTCTTCAGTCGTGGAGCTTCGATTTCGGACGTTAGTTCCTCGGGCAACGTTCGGCCTGCTCTACTTCGGCGCCGCAATCGCGTTCGGCGTCCCCAAAGTCAGCGACGCTTCAGCAATTCTCGAATCGTAAATAGGGAAACGTAGGTCGGACTCTCCAGTCCGACTCCGGGCGCATAACAGTCGGACGAGAGAGTCCGACTACGTTTGCCTTCGATCGCGAGCGACGGTGGAGCTTCGACAAGCGAAATCGCCGGCTCACGCCACAAACTCAGAGCCGCGGTGTCTCCTAAGGCGAAGCGCCGCGTCGAATATGAGGCCGGCGAAAGGAGCATCACCATGGCTCGTCGCGTTACTTGCATCAAGAAGTCAGGTGGGTATCACGAGAATCCACACGAAGCGATCAGTACGTTCGGTTGGAAGGAGGACGGCAGTGACAAGACGGAACAGTCAGACCGCGAGACGATGTGGAGATGGGTGACTGACGGTGGATCCGCGTACGTCAAGGACGCGTCCGGCAATATCGCGTACGTGAAGGCAAAGACCAATAGTCGCGGCACGCACTTCTTGCAAACAGAAGCTGACGGCAAGCCGACAGACAATCTTCTGAAATTGCCAGAGTGCTAGTTCGTGCAAGGTCTAACCCCTGCCGCTCGCCGCTGCGGAGCACGAGCGCATCGTTCACCAAGACATCCTAGGAGAGTCCATGGTCGATGTACGCTGCAAGACGTGCGATCAAGGAACCTTGAGCCTCCGTAAGGTTCACCGAATGAGTGGACCCGCAGTCACCATCGGTTATGTGCTTCTCATTCCGTCGATTCTGGGGATTCTCTTTAGTATCGGCTTCTTCCTCGTCACCATGGCTGGCGCGGCCTCCGTAGTAAATCAAGATAAGCTCACACCCGCCACGGTTCAAAACCTGCGCAACGTGCAGGTACCAACAGAAATGATCGCGCAGCTTGAAAAGGGCGAACATCCCTCAGCGGAATCCAAAGTGGCGCTGACAGCCGAACAGGCGACGGCCGTCAGCGCGGCTGAGTCCGAGGCAGATGCACGCATGGCTGCCGGTGGCTGCTTCGGTGCGTGTGGCACTGGAATGGCCGCCATCATGGCAGTCGTCTCTTTCGTAGGCGGACTTATTGGATGGCTGCTCGTGATGAAGAAACAGGTCTTGGTCTGTTCCGCATGTTCGGCCGTAACAAACGCGAGTTGACCATTGCTGGGGCATGGAGCTTGGGGTCAGGTCGAAGCCGAAAGTGACGAGCCTCGGTACGAACATTCCGCTCGATGGAGCCCGTCGTCGCTTTCGGTTTCGACCTGACCCCAAGCTCACGGACGCAGAAATGCCCCGAAACCATGGATGCGAACTTGTGACAGCGGCGCGAGACGAATATCATCCGGCAAACCCGAAGGAGGTCTTCATGCAACGAACCGTCGCTATGATGGTCGCCCTACTCACGCTTTCGTGCGTCTCTACCGGCACGACGGTCCTCAACCCGTCGGCCCGTCGGCTCAGAGTGACGCCCGACAAGGTTGTGATTTACACATCCGCCGACAAAGTCCCCGGCAAGTACGAAGAAATCGCGATCCTATCTTCGCAGGGTGCGTATACCGTCGCGCACGACGAGGTCTTCTACGAGTCATTTCGCAAGGAGGCGGCCAAGGTTGGAGCAAATGGGGTGATCCTGAGCGCCATAGACGATCCCAGCACCGGCCAAAAGGTTGGTTCGGCAATTCTCAGCGCGTTTCTCATTCCGAACACCATGGCCAATCGAAAGACGCAGGCAACTGCAATTTACGTCTTTCCCGTTCCGCCGACGGCACAAGAAGCCGCCGCAGCTCAGGCAGCGAACGCGACGCGCGCCGATCGAATCGCAGCGCTGGACAGCGTGATCCATTCCGGAATGACGCGCGAAGCAATGTTTAGCCTGGTCGGTCCGCCAACAACCAACGCCGTTGAAATCGACGCCGCGAACAACGCCACTGAGACTGCGCGTTACAAGAGCGGGACCGGCGCGACTTTTGTCGTGATTCTGCGAAACAACATCGTGGCGAGCGTTACTCGGCAATAGTAACGTGGCTTCACGAGGCCGAAGCGTGATCTAGGTTGGGGTTTGGGGTCAGGTCGAAACCGAAAGTGCATGTAGAACCGACACGTCGTATTTCGCACTTTGAAACCGCCGGCGGTTCGCCCGCGGTCGTCATTCCAGGACGTCTGAGGCTCGTCGCGATTTTCCTGCTTTTCTGGGTTTCCTTTTGGACCTACGGCGGCATTACAACTATCCGCGCGCTGAGGGATTCCCTCAACCAAGGCAAGCCGGAATGGTTTCTCGCAGTCTGGCTCATCGGTTGGTCCGCCGGGGAACTAATGGTCCTCGGCATTCTCAGTTACATGCTCGCCGGCCGGGAGACGATTACGCTACGTCCCAGCCAGATGGAGCTTCGTCTTCAAATCGCAGCATGGGGGTTCTCCCGGCAATACGACATCACGAAGGTCCAGAACGCTCGGGTGAGTACCACCGCCGGAAGAAATCAATTCCCGGCTGCTTTGGCTTTCGACTACGGAGCGAAAACCATTCGCTTCGGCCGGGAAATCGACGAAGCCGAAGCCGCACTCGTATTGACGGATCTTCAGTCAACCGGTCTGCTTCCGCATTCGACCTGACCCAGGTTCCCCGAAATGCAGTACCCTCAAGGAATGAGTTCCACGACTCAACCCGCAGATTCTCATCGATCGATAGACTGGAACGCTTATTACGCTGAGTGTCACAAGTTCGTACTCTATCAAAGTCAGAAATTCACGAATCTCATGTCCCAGGCTTCTGTATTTGCACTTGCTGTCTGCACGGCAATTGTCACGATTGCGGAGAAGCTTCACGTCTACTCTCCTCAGAATCTTTTCGTAGCGTGCTCCGCACTCGTTGGTCTTGTCGTTTACGGCACCATGGTCGTCGTGAGCTTCTTGCAAACTCGCGTAGCTGGTTCCGAAATGGCACGCCTCGAGACCGAGGTCTTTGGTCTATCGACGGGCTTGCTCAGTGGCATGCGAGGGTCGTCAGCCGCGTTCTTCGGCAGATCGTGGACCTTAGCCCTCGTTATTCTGTATCTTGTTGCGCTCATGGCGCTGGTGCTTGCGGCCGCCCTTCTGTCCGCGCCCGCCTAAGGTATGCGTGTCGCCATGGAAGGGTCAGGTC
>DATAMS010000057.1:0-16420 GCA_036260495.1 Thermoanaerobaculia bacterium | reverse complement strand
GGACAACCACCCTCTCGTCGGTTTCGGTTTCGACCTGACCCCTTCCTCGTACCGTTTCGCGCTGTCGCTAATTCAGCGACGCCCTCCCATCGAGCGCCTTCTCCCCCCTCGCTTTTTGATGGGGGAGAAGGTGGCGAAGCCGGATGAGGGGGCCGCGCAAATTAGGACAACCACCCCGTCGTCGGTTTCGGTTTCGACCTGACCCCTTCCGCCTGTTACTCTCCCGCCCGGTGTCGCCAGAACAAATCGGCTATCGCGCGGAGAGCGCGCATCCGCTCGGAACGCGCGTGCTTCAGGAGATGGGCGCGTTTGCCTTCTTTCTGCTATTCACGATCGTTCTGACCTGGCCCGTCGCCGCACGCCTCGAGACTTCCGTCGCCTACCTCGGCGATCCCTTGCTCAACACCTGGATCCTTGATTGGGATCTGCACAGCATCACGAGCGCGCCATCGCACCTTTACGACGCGAATATTTTTTATCCGAGCAAAGATCCGCTGGCGTACAGCGAGAACCTCTTCGGCATCGCCATCGTCTCGTTTCCGTTTTATCTGCTCGGCTTCACGCCGCTGGCGATTTACAACATCGCCCTCCTCCTCGGCTACACATTCAGCGGCTACGGCGCCTTCGTTCTCGGGCGCACGCTGACGCGCTCGGCGGCCGCAGGACTCGTCGCCGGCATCCTCTACGCCTTCGTCAGTTTTCGCGTCGACTACTTCGCGCTGCTGCAATTCGTCTGGGGCGGATGGATGCCACTGATGCTCGCGGCGCTCATTCATTACTGGCGCAAACCGATTGCTCGCAACGCCGCGCTTTACGGACTCTGCGTGCTGATGAATGGCCTGACGAATATTCATCAGTTCCTCTTCGGCATGACCGCGCTCGTGTTGTCGATTGCCTTGCTTGCGCTGCTCTCCGTTCGCTTTCGATGGCGCACGCTGATGGGCGCGGCGCTGGCGACGATTCTCGCCGCGGCGCTGATGGTGCCGGTGCTGCTGCCGTACAAACACGTCTCCGACTTGTACTGCATGGTTCGCGACCGCAACGCGGCATTGGCAGGCTCCGCGACCTGGAGCGACTGGCTTTCATCGAGCAGCAAGAACCGCGCGTACGGCGACGTCTCTGACCGCGAGAACGTCTTTCCCGAAAAAGCGCTCTTCCCCGGACTGATGATGCTCTTCCTCACCGCCAGCGCGTTGCTGCTCGATCGCAGCAAACATCCGGTGCCGCTGCAAGCGCGGCCGGTTCCTCGCTGGCTTTTGCGATTACTCGATGCCGCGATCGTCGTCGCCGCCATCGCAACGTACATCGGCACGGCCACGCTTCATTACGAGTGGAACCTTTTCGGCCACACGCTCATCACGATCGATTCCGCAGGCACGCCGATCGTCTGTCTCGTCATCGCGATCATCGCTCGCCTGTCGCTGCAATTGCCGAACGCGCGATCGGCGGAGCACTCGCAATCGCTGCGCACACTCGCCGCACGCTCGCGAATGCCGTTCGAAATATGGGTGATGCTCCTCTGGATCGTCCTCGGCGTCCTCGGCTCCCTCGGCCTACATGCCTTCCTGCACTCCTTTCTCTTCGATCACTTCCTCCCCTTTCGCAGCATTCGCATCACCTCGCGATGGGCCAGCATCGCCTACGTCGGACTCGCGGGCGCGAGCGCGTGCGGCGCGGCGGCGTGGATCAATGCGCGCCGTTCGAAGATCGCGCGCTGGGCCATCGCCGCGCTCCTTATCGCGCTCTCGATTCACGACGTTCTGCCGATGTTCCGTTGGGAGCACGCGCTCGACGCCGCCGATCCCGCGTACGTCTGGATGCACGACACGAAGTTTTCCGGCGGCACACTTGAGTTGCCGGTGTCGGAGGGGATCGTGCAGTATCTGTATCAATTCGGGGCGACGATTCATCACAAACCGCTGATGAACGGGACGTCCGGCTTCGAGCCGCCGCTGCACGCGAAGATCAGGGAAATGGCGTCGATGAAAACCATTTCCGACGATCTGCTCCCGCTGCTCGCGCGCAACGACTGCCACTTCCTTCTCGTTCACGACGACTGGCTGCGCGGCGCCTCCGAACCGACACACGTCTGGCTCGCGCGCGAGCTCGGCCTCGGCCACATCAACTTCATCCGCCGCTTCGATCATCGCGGCGGCGGCGACTACCTCTTCGCAGTCACCGCGAACGTTCCCAACTGGCACGAGCTGCGCCCGCCCGACAAGCGCGACGGCGCCAATTTCACCGACGATCAAGAGCTCCAGCGCGCGCTCCGCGGCGACGCCACGTACATGGGCCGCACCTTCGGAATCGCCGACACACCGCATGCTGAACAGATCGTGACTGGCCCGCTCACCATCAGCGGCTGGGCGCTCGCGCCGAGCGGGATCACCGAGGTCGATGTGCTGCTGCACAACGGCACGCGCCGCTATCGCACAAATCCAAACGACCGCTACGACGTGAAAATGAGATTCCCCTGGTACCCGCGCGTCCGCCACGCCGGCTTCACGCTAACACTGCCGAAACGCCCGAAAGGCATCCCGCGCTGGACGGACATACAAGTCGAGATCATCGACGGCCACGGCGGAAGAACGAAGTTGCCAGACGTCGTGCTGAACTGGGACTGAGCGTTTGCGCTTCGCGCGTTGTCACCTGTCCGCGCTCGATCGGCGCGCAATCGCAGCCGATCTCGCGTTCCTTCTGACAACGCGTGAAGCCATAAAACGAAACGTAGGTCGGACTCTCTAGTCCGACGCCTCGCTTGAAAACTGTCGGACTAGAGAGTCCCACCTTCGTTTCGTTTTCCGACAACGCGCGCAGCGCAAAGTACAATATCCAATCCCAACTATGCAGACCCCTCCGCCGGACGAAACTGTCCGCCTGACCGATACGTCGCCACGTTCGTCGCTGCCGTACGCGCAGTTTGCGCCGGGCTCGATCATCGCTGGCAGGTATCGCATCGTCAGCCTTCTCGGCTCCGGAGGCATGGGCGAGGTCTACCGCGCGGATGATTTGAAACTCGGCCAGCAGGTGGCGCTGAAGTTCCTTCCCGCGGCGCTCGCGCGCGACGCCATGCAACTCGATCTTCTGCACGACGAAGTCCGGCTCGGGCGCCAGGTCGCGCATCCGAACGTCTGCCGCGTCTACGACATCGGCGAATGGGACGGCGCGCATTTCGTGGCCATGGAGTATGTCGACGGCGAAGACCTGGCGCGGCTGCTCCAGCGCATCGGCCGCCTCGCGCACGACAAAGCGGTCGAGATCGCGCGCGGCGTTGCTGCCGGACTCTCCGCGGCGCACGCGAAAGGCATCCTTCATCGCGACCTCAAGCCGGCCAACATCATGATCGATGGCCGCGGCGAGCCGCGCATCACCGACTTCGGTCTAGCGCTCGCCAGCGAGGACGCCGTCGACAGCAACGTCGTCGCCGGCACTCCCGCGTACATGGCTCCCGAGCAGCTCGAAGGAAAAGCCGCAACGGTGCAGAGCGATCTCTACGCCCTCGGCCTGGTCATGTACGAGATCTTCACCGGCCGCCGCGCGCGCAGCGGACGCACCGTTCCCGATCTGCGCCGCGAGCACGCCACCGGCGTCACGACGCCGTCGAGCGTGGTGCGCGATATCGAGCCGTCCGTCGAACGGATCATCCTGAGTTGCCTCGACAGCGATCCATCGCGGCGTCCGCGATCAGCGCGGCAAGTCTACGAAGCGCTTCCCGGCAGCGATCCGCTCGCCGCCGCAATTGCCGCCGGCGAGACACCGTCGCCGGGCCTGGTCGCTTCCGCCGGCATCGAAGGAACGCTCTCTCCCGCCGCCGCCTGGAGCTGGGTCGCCTCGATCGCCATTCTCCTCGCCTGCGTCCTCGGCATCACCGCTGACTGGCGGATCATGTCGAAGATTCCATTCGAGAAACCGCCCGAGGTGCTCGAGCAGAATGCGATCGACATCGGCCGTGCCCTCGGCATCGCACCGGAAAACTATCGCGTGCGCAGACTCGAAGCGCAGACTCCCTACCTCGCGTGGCTGAGCGAGCACGATCGATCGCGACAGCGTTTTGATCACTTGCGCACCGGACCGCCTGCAGTTGTTTTCACGCTTCGCGAGAGCGCGACGCCGCTGACGACATTCTCCGACGACACGGCGGCATCGAAGGATGATCCGCCGTTGCGCGAAGGCATGGCCACAATCGACGTCGATACCAACGGAAGACTGTTCGGGCTCGCCGCGCCATCCGCCCGCTCGACCGGCTCCCATGCCGATTGGAACAAAGTGCTTCAACTGGCCGGCTTCGATGCCGCAACGCTTACCAGCACTACACCGCGCATCGTTCCTCCCTTCTTCGCAGACGAGCGCGTGGCCTGGAACGGATTCTGGCCGGACGATCGAACGAAACCGGCTCACATCGAGGCCGCAGCCGCGGGCGGCGTACCGGTCTTCTTCAGGATCACAGGGCCGTGGAACGACGACACGAGCGCGGTCAGACGTCAGCCTTTCGCCACACATTCGCTGGCGATCTTCGAAACGATCCTCCTTTCGTCGCTCACCATCGTCACGATCGCGCTTGCCTGGCGCAATCTGCGGACGCGCCGGGGAGACCGTAGCGGCGCCCTGCGAATCGCGATCGCCGTGTTCGCGATCGAGTGCTGCGCCAACCTGCTCCGCGCCGATCACCGCGCCGTCTTCGATCATGAGCGCGGCGTGATCATCGGCACCATCCGTATGGCTCTCGTATGGGCCGTAACCTTCTACTTTCTCTACATCGCCCTCGAGCCGTATGTGCGCCGGCGCTGGCCGGAGCGCCTCATCGGCTGGTCGCGGCTGATCGCAAGCAACATTCGCGATCCCCTCGTCGGCCGGGATCTGCTCATCGGAATCGCTGCCGGCCTTGCGCACGCGATGCTCGCCTCCGCGACAAACTGGCTTCCCGCACGGCTCGGCTTGCGGCCGCCGCAATCTCCGCACGCAACCAATCTTCATACATTACTGGGCGTCCGTTTCGCACTGGCGCAGATTGCTTCGACGCTCAGCAGCGGAATCATCACGGGCCTGGCACTCACCGTTCTTCTCGTCGTACTGGCCATCGTTCTGCGCCGCCGCAGCCTCGCCACAGCGGCGCTTTATTTCCTGCTGGTTGCGGCCTTCACCCTTGCCTCCGTTCGCAATCCGTACATCATCGCGTCCGCGTTGATCATCAACGCGATATGGACCGCCGTCATCGTGCGCGTCGGGTTGCTTGGAATCGTCACCGCACAGACCATCTTCGGCATCGCATTTTTCCTGCCGCTCTCGGTCGACTTCTCCGCCTGGTATTTGCCCTCTGCGATCGCGCCCGTCATCGTGATCGCCATCCTCACCGTTATCGCCTTCCGCATCGCCATCGGCAACCAACCGATGTGGAGCGGCCGCCTGTTGGACGAATGATTTCGAGCGAGCTCTTTGGACTGCGGTAGCGCCAGGTACCGCTTTTCGAACCGATCAACGAAACGCGCCCACAAACGCCGGATGCGAGGCGATCAACCGCAGCGACTCATTCAACAAAGCCAGATTCTCCGGCTTGTTCAACCAGGTCGACCGCCCCGAGGGATGCGGCAACACGACGACATCGAACGCCCGCACCGCGCGACGAGCGCGATGCAGCAAACCCACCGCATCCTTGAGCTGCGCGATCCCGATCAACTGCTGCGACGCCAGCGTCCCCACCGCAATCACCAGCTTCGGTTTCAGAATCGAAATCTCGCGATCGAGATGCGCGCCGCATCGCGCAATCTCCTCGGCATCCGGCACGCGGTCGCCGCCGCTCTTCGCGTCCTTCCCCGGAAAACAGCGGATGACCGCCGCGATGTGAACGCGCTCGCGAAACATCTCTTCATCGACGCCGAGGCTCGCCATCCACGCGAATAGCCGCCTGCCCGCCGTGTAGGCGAACGGCCGCCGCAAGTCCACCTCATGCGGTCCGGGCGCCTGTCCGACCAGCATCACGCGCGCGCCCGCCACCGCGCCGGTCACCGGCCGGCCGAAGACGTTCGGACAGGCCGCGCATGCCGTCAGCAGCGCTACATGTTCCGTAAATGCGGCGTGTTGTACCATCGCGTTCGCCCATGAAACGCCTCGCCGCTGCGCTCCTCTTCCTCTCGATTGCGCTGCCGTCGCTGGCCTGGACGCGCGCCGCCGATCTGCGCATCGCCGAAAAGAGCGCGGCATTGGCGCCACCCGATCTGCGGCTGCTCCTCGACAAATATCACGACGATTACATTCACGGCGTCGATGACGCCCTCGCCACTGAAGGAACCGACATCCATCGCCGCCGCCTGCGCGAGCGCATCGATGCGCAAACCCGAGGAATCGTGCAAATGATCCGAACGAACCAGCCGATGAGCGCCGTCGTCGCGCAGCTCGGTAACCTCTCGCACCTTGCCGGCGACGCCAACAATCCCTTCCACATCGGCGACGACGATGCCGCCGCGCACGCCGATTTCGAAGAGTATTTCGAACGTCGTCTGGCGCGTTTCTCGCCGGTCTTCTATGGCGTCGATCCGAATTTCACGCTCAATCACTATCTCGACAAAGTCTTCACCCGCACAACAAACCTCGGCCCGCTGATGGCCGAGGAGTACAAGAGCGGCGACGGCTCAACATTTGATGACAGATCCACAGCCTTCGGAGTCGCCTCAGTCTGTTACTCCCACGCCATCACCGACACCGTCAATCTCTACTACTACATCTGGAAATCAGCCGGCGGCAGCGTGCGGCCATTGGGCGGTGGCTTCAATGCCCATTAACCGCGCGATTCTTTCGGTTTCGGACAAGACGGGCATCGTCGAGCTGGCCCGCGCCCTTCGTGCAAAGAACGTCGAAATCCTCTCCACCGGCGGCACAGCCAAACACCTCGCCGGCAATGGCATCGAAGTCACCTCGATCGCACAATGGTCCGGCGCCCCCGAAATTCTCGGCGGCCGGGTCAAGACGCTGACGCCCAAAGTATTCGGCGCCATCCTGCACGACCGCGACAACGCCGGCCATCGCGACGACATAAACCGCCTCGGCATCCCCGCGATCGACCTCGTCGTCGTCAACCTTTATCCCTTCGAATCAACAATCACCAAAGAAGGTGTGACGACCGAAGAAGCA
Source organism: Thermoanaerobaculia bacterium (assembly GCA_036260495.1). Lineage (GTDB taxonomy): Bacteria > Acidobacteriota > Thermoanaerobaculia > Gp7-AA8 > Gp7-AA8 > JADGNZ01. The sequence goes on along the minus strand of DATAMS010000057.1, from coordinate 9,295 downwards.
ATCGAACAGATCGACATCGGCGGTCCGTCGATGCTGCGCGCAGCGGCAAAGAACTATAAGCACGTCCTCCCAATCTGCGATCCATCGCTCTATGGCGATTTCCTGCGCGAATTCGAGTTCGGCGAAATCAGCGACGACTTTCGTTGGCGGTGCGTGATCGAAGTGTTTGAGAAGACGAACGACTACGACCATGTAATCGCCGCTTATCTCAGGCAAGTCGAAGGGATCAACTGGAAACTCGACAAGTTCCAGGATCTCCGCTACGGCGAAAACCCCCAACAAACCGCCGCCTTCTACGTCCCGCAAGGCACAACGCCTTTCGAACAAGTCCAGGGCAAAGAGCTCTCGTACAACAACCTCCTCGACCTCGACTCCACAATGCGTCTCGCGCAAGCGTTCAATGAGCCAGCCGCCGCAATCATCAAACACACAAACCCATGCGGCGTTGCCCGGCGTGACACGCTCGCCAATGCACTCAAAGCCGCCATCGAATCCGACCCTGTCTCCGCATTCGGCGGCATCATCGGCGCCAACCGCGAATTCGACGCCGGCGCCGCAGCCGTCGTCGAATCGATGTTCTTAGAAGTGATCGTCGCCCCATCCTTCAGCGACCAAGCTCGCGAAATCCTCGCGAAGAAGAAAAATCTTCGCCTGATCGTCGCCCAGCCATTGACCAATGACATGGACTACCGCAGCGCGGCCGGCGGCATCCTCGCCCAAAGCAGGGACCGCATTGGCTCACGCGATGAATGGAAAGTCGTCACGGAACGCCAGCCCACGCCCGAAGAAATGGACGGCCTCGAATTCGCCTGGATCGTCTGCGCCCACGTCAAATCAAACGCCATCGTCCTGACGAATCAATCGCAAACCGTCGGCATCGGCGCCGGCCAGATGAGCCGCGTCGACGCCGCCAAAGTAGCGATCATGAAATCGATCTTGCCGATCGCCGGAACCGTCGCCGCCAGCGACGCCTTCTTCCCCTTCCGCGACGGCCTCGACCTCCTCGCCGGCGCCAACATCCGCGCCATCATCCAACCCGGCGGCTCCGTCCGCGACGCCGAGGTGATCGCCGCAGCGAACGAGCGGGGCATTGCGATGGTGTTTACGGGGGAGAGGCACTTTCGGCACTGAACCGTTCGATGCCGAGTGTATGGTCTCCGGACGCCACCGCGAAAGAAGGAGTCATGCTCGGGCGAACCCTCTTCCGCTCGCATTCTGAGATGCCCGTTGTCCGCAAAATCTTTGAACGTAGGGGTAGGGAAACCCCGGCGTCAGTCACTCCCCTATCAGAGGGAGCTTTGATTGATGGTAAAACGTGACTCGGACCGAGGAATGTTCGCAGAGCCATTCGGACAGGCGGATTGCGAATCAGAGCTGGAGACTTTGCGGGAGCGGTATAGCGAATTCTATTTCGAGCACAGCCCTTTCAATGAGGCCGCACTAAATGACAAGGTCTACTTAATCGTTGGCCGCCGAGGGTCTGGCAAGACCGCTCTATCGGAGTACTTTTCTTTCCAAAAGCGAATCCCGAACCCCGTTTGCATTGAAATACACGAGCCGTCCGTGTACCAAGAGGTCCTCGCGGCGCTTGCAAGCCGGGCACCGGAGGCGCGTGTCGTCGCAGTACCGGCTCTCACGAAAGTCTGGGAGTTTGTTATATGGTCGACCATCTTTCACTCTCTAAAGCAAGAAGATGTTGACATTCAGCTAGCTTGCGAAGTCCCAACGTCTCGCCTCGGTCGTGTGTCCGATGTCGTCAAGACGTTCTTTGAGCACCTCACCAGCGTCTTTCACGATGGCCACCGCGGAAACCAGACGTCCGAAGACTTCAGCGAACTTTACGACGAGGCCCAACTTGAGGCCAACATTGCAAGAGTTCTCGAATTCGCGCAAGAGCGTCAGATTATTGTAGCCATGGACACCCTCGAGAAATATGACATTCGCGAAGAGTCGCTAATGACGGCGATGGCGGCGTTAGTGCAATACGCTTCAAAGTTCAACCTGCGATATGCCTACCGTGGCGTTCATCTGAAGCTTTTCCTCTCAGGCGAGGTCTTCCCGTACCTCAAGGAGACGGTCCTTCTGAATCCACTAAAGAACATCAAGCATCCGCTGTATCTGCTATGGCGACCTAAGGAGCTCTTGCAACTGATCACGTGGCGATTCTGGCGCTACCTTACCGCTAGTAGCGAGGTGTACCGGGCGCGCCTTAGTGATGTCAACTGGAGTCGCCATAAAGAGGTATTCGAGCGAATGTGGAAGCCATTCTTTGGCAGTACATTGGAGAACCGGCGTGGGCGTAAGGAGCGCACGTTTGTATATGTGCTACGACACACGCAGATGCGTCCGCGCCAGCTTATTTTTCTATGCAATACGATTGCGAACGACGCAATCCTGCGAGGCGATTTCCCCACATTTTCGGCCGAGGGAATCAGAGAAGCTGTTAAGAAGGCTGAAGCTGATCTGGCTAACGAGATTCTTAACTCGTACGAACTAACATATCCTTCCGTAGCACGCATCGTTCAGGCATTGCTCGGCATGCCCATGATTTTCGACGGTTCCGAATTGGACAAGCGCGCAAAGGATACCCGAGGCGAATGGCCGGACGGCGAATATTCGCTTGCTAATTTTCGTCAATTGGTCGCTGAGCTAGGAATCGTGGGCCGGGTTAAGGATCGCAACGATGCAGCCGGATTCCTTGATGCCGAGTTCGAGTACTCGGCGATGGAACGTTTGGCCATATCGCCACGCGACCAGTGCGCCATACATCCAATGTTTTATTCGAAACTAAACGTCAAGATGGATCACGATATTCGGGTGATGCCTTTCTCTGTGGAACGCGGAGAACTCGAGGAGCTTCAAGAAATCTGACTAGGAGTCTGCGTGAACGAACAGAGACGCGACGGGGCACTGACCAAGGATGAGACAATAAATGCGGTAGCCGGAGTTACCGCAGAGCTTATGTTCGCGCTGCTCCCGTTACTCGTGATTACGATAGTAATGAGTTTCCGGAACGAGGGGTGGCGGGCGCTCACCTCAGCTGAGTGGTCGTTTGGCTCGGCTATTCTCTGTGGACAGGCTCTCGTGAAGTTCGTTACAGGCCTGGCTAGCGGTTCTAAACCGAGGTGGCAACGAGTTTCATTCGCTGTGGCGGCTTTATTTGTTTTTGGTGTAGTTCCGGCGTTGGTAGTATTGGCCCTAATGATTGTTTCGGAGGGTCATACTCCTCTATGGCTTGTGCGCATGCAAATCATCGTGTTTGTGGCGAGCATGATCGAGTTCTTCATCTTTGGGACGCTGGGCCACCTATGGAGGGAGCGACGCAGAGGTTAGCTACCAAGTCGTGCCGTTGGGGGCACTCAACCAATCCCGCAGCGGATCGACTTAATTAGATCAGGGTCTAGGGTCTAGCGGCCTACGAGGAGTTACTCGCGTCGACGGGCGTCGCGGTCGCTGGCTGCGAGGGGTCTGGCACGCTTCGCGCGAAATCAGAGGGTCACCAACTCCAAATGCTCAATCTCCCTCTCCAGAAAATCGCTGGCGATTTTGCGGAAGCGTTCCTCGGCGTCGGTGACCAGGAACTTGTGTTTGGGGGTGCCGTTGGATGGGGTTTTGCCGATCGCGTCGCGGACGAATGACGCTGTCGTTTCGGCGCTGTCGACGATGGCGATTTTTTCGCCGGTTACCTGTTCGATCGTGCCGCGGAGGATCGGGTAGTGCGTGCAGCCGAGGACGAGGGTGTCGATGTTGGCGTCCATCAGCGGGGAGAGGTATATCTCGGCAACCTCTCTGGCTACGTGCGTGTTCGCCCATCCCTCCTCGGCTAACGAGACGAAGAGCGGGGCGGCGGATTCGATCACTTCGATCTTTGGGTCGATCAGACGAATTGCTTTCGTGTACGCCTGCGACCTTACCGTTCCCTCGGTGGCGATGACGCCGACGCGGCCTCGGGTGCGGGCGACGGCGGCGCGCGCGCCGGGCTCGACGACGCCGATGACCGGGATCGTCAGCGCGGCTTGCAGCGCCGGGAGGGCGGCGGCGGTGGCGGTGTTGCAGGCCACGACGAGCATGCCGATGCCGCGGTCGATGAGGTGCGCGGCGGCCTGGAGCGAATAGCGCGTCACGGTCTCGGCGGATTTCGTTCCGTAGGGGACGCGCGCGGAATCGCCGAGGTAGATGAGGGGGTGGTGAGGGAGGGCGCGGGCGATCTCGCGGAAGACGGTCAGGCCGCCGACGCCGGAGTCGAAAATGCCTATTGAAGAGTGAAGAGTGAAGGGTGAAGAGTGAAGTTTTGTCATTGGGTTTGGATTGCTTCCTATTTCACTCTTCACACTTCACTCTTCTCACTTCTTACGGCCCCTCATCCGGCCTTCGGCCACCTTCTCCCCATCAAAAAGCGATGGGGAGAGGGGCTCGATGTTTGATTATCGCGAAATGCACGAGTAGCGAGTTTTTTCACTCTTCACTCTTCGAACTTCACTCTTCTCACTTCTTACGGCCCCTCATCCGGCCTTCGGCCACCTTCTCCCCATCAAAAAGCGATGGGGAGAAGGGGCTCGATGTTTGATTATCGCGAAATGCACGAGTAGCGAGTTTTTTCACACTTCACTCTTCACTCTTCAAACTTCACTTTTCAAACTTCACTCTTCGTTTCATCCGGCGCGGTCATTACGCCGCCGCCCTCTCGTTTGATGTTGTATTGCTCGATTTTCTTGTAGAGATTGGATCTTGGGGTGTCGATGGCTTCGGCGGTTTTGGAGACGTTCCAGCCGTTTTCGCGGAGTTTGGCGAGGATGAAGGCTTTTTCGGCTTCGTCTTTGAAGTCCTGGAGCGTGTCTAGGCGCATGGCTGTGGTGATGATGTCGCCGGCGGCGCGAAAGAATTCGGAGGGAAGGTCGGTGATGTCGATCGTATCGGCTGGGGTCATGATCACGAGGCGCTCGATCATGTTGCGCAGCTCGCGGACGTTGCCGCGCCAGGCGGCGTCCTGCATCGCTTTGCCCGCCGAGGGCGTGAACTTCTTCGCGGGACGGTTGTACTGCTCCGAGAACATCGTCGCGAAATGCTGGGCCAGGAGCGGGATGTCGTCTTTGCGCTCGCGCAGCGGCGGCGTGCGAACGGGAATCACGTTCAAGCGATAGAAGAGATCTTCGCGGAAACGGCCGGCTTTGATCTCGTCGGTCAGATCTTTGTTGGTCGCGGCGATCACTCGGACGTCGACTTTGATCACGGTCGCCGATCCGACCGGCTCGACCTCCCCTTCCTGCAACACGCGCAGCACCTTGGCCTGCGTGCGCAGCGACATGTCGCCGATCTCGTCGAGGAAGATCGTGCCGCTGTCGGCCGCGACGAACTTGCCGGTCTGTTTGCGGACCGCGCCGGTGAACGATCCCTTCTCATGCCCAAACAGCTCCGACTCGATCAACTCCTCGGGGATCGCCGCGCAGTTGACCTGGATGAACGGCATCGCTTTTCTGTCGGACCGGCGATGGATCTCGCGCGCCACGAGCTCTTTGCCCGTGCCCGATTCGCCTTGAATCAGCACGGTTGCTTTCGTCGGCGCGGCCAGCTCGATCTGTGTTTTGAGGTTCACCATCGACGCTGAATCGCCGACGAGTTGATAGTCGCGGGCCTCGCGCTCCCGCAACTCGCCAACTTCTTCCTCGAGCTTCTGCTGGCGCACAGCGTTGCGGACGGAGAGGAGCAGCTTGTCGCGATTGAGCGGCTTCTCCAGAAAATCGAACGCGCCGCGCTTCGTGCATTCGACAGCGGTGGAGATATCGCCGTGTCCGGAGACCATGATCACCGGCGACGGCACCTTCTGCTCTTTCAGATTTTCGAGGACCTCGATGCCGTCGAGAATCGGCATCTTGATGTCGAGGAGGATGGCGTCGTAGGGCGCGGCAGTGCGCGTGGCCTTGTCGATGCCGTCCTGCCCCGACCGCGCTTCGTCGATGCGATAGCCCTCGTACTCCAGCGTCATCCGAATCGCTTCGCGGATGGCAGTCTCATCGTCAATGACCAGAATTCGAAACGGCATTCAGTTACCTCGTCCGTGCATGAGTGCGGCCAATTGTATGGGGTTGCCGAGGTGTCCTGATGGAGATGGCCTCGCTCAGTTCTGCGAATGTTCGTGAACGAGCGTCGTTCCGGCCGGAGACGGCAAGTCGCGGTAGCCGGTTTGGACGATCGTCGTTTCTCCCGTTTCTTTGACGAAAATAGCACGTCGACCCTGCTACCATTTGTCATCGGTCCTGACAATCGGCGTCCAAGCTGATTCGGACCGCGTCCGCTCCCCTCTCATGAACGTGCTGGTCATCGCTTCGCGCTACCCGTGGCCTGCGTACTCGGGCGACCGGATGCGTACATCGAGCTGGCTCGGGGCGCTGGCTCCGCATGCGCGTGTTGCGCTTGTGGCTCCCGAGGGGAGGGTGCCGGACGGCGTTGGTGCGTTTGATTTCTATCCCGCGCGGCGCTCGTTCATGCGTGGTCTGCGACGCGGCTTCACAGTGCTGCGAAATGGCCTGCCGGTGCAGAGTCTTCTGGCCGCGCCCTACGATTTCGATCGCGCCATCGCCGCCGCTCGTCACGACCTCGGCGATTTCGATACGACTGTCGTCATCCTCGCGCGCACCGATCCCTGGCTGCGTGGCTCGCTCGGCGGCGGCGTCAAGATCCTCGACGCGATCGATTCGCTCCGCCGCAATGCAGCCGAGCGAGGCAACGCGGCGTCGATTCCGATGCGATGGTTCTGGCGTCAGGAAGAACGTCGTCTGGCGCGTGCGGAAGTCGATGTCGCGACGTTCTACGATCACATCGCCGTCGTCAGCGAAGATGAAACCTCCGACCTCGGCGCCAACGCAGTGGCGATCGGAAACGGCGTTCCCATCGCGCCGCTCGCAATCGACACTCCGCGACGATTCGATTTCGGTTTCTGGGGCCGGCTCAAATACTTCGCGAACGCCGATGCGGCCATGTGGCTGATCGACGAGATCTGGCCGGCGATTCTTGCGCGCAATCCGTCCGCAACGTGCGTGATTGCCGGTGCCGATGCGCCTCGCTCGATCCAGCGTGCGGCAGAACGGCGCGGCATCGCATTCTTTTCGCCAGTCGACGACGTTGCCGCGCTGGCGCGCTCCGTTCGTGTCGCGTTGCTCCCGATTCGCTACGGCAGCGGCCAATCGAACAAGGTCGTCGAGGCTGGCGAAGCGGGATGCGCGATCGTGACCACGCGCCAGGCGTTACGCGGACTCGCTCCGCTCGCGCCACATGTCCGCTTCGCGCACGATGCAGCGTCGTTCGCCGAAGCTGCGCTGGCGCTACTCGATCCTAGGTCGCGCGACGCCGCGGGCAGCGCGCTCCGCCGCATCATCGCAACCACGTATTCGCGTTCGCGAATCTACGAAGAGTTGGCCCACATCGCCGGAGTACGGGCGCGCGCCGAGGCGGTGACGGCATGATCCGGCCGAGCTCGAAAGAGAAGGTGTTCCGCGTCGCTGGGATGATGGCTGGCGACTTTCTGCTGGCGTGGGCGGCGCTGGCGACCGTTGTTTATATCCGCCGGACCGTTCCTCTCGCCTTCACCAAGTCACTGCTGCCGCCGACGAATATCCGGCTCGACGCGCTGACGGTCTGCTTCTTCGGCGGCTCGCTGCTGATCGCATTCGGTCTGAGCGGTTTCTACCGGCGTCGCGCGCTTCCACATGAACGTCCGCTCATCGTGACGGCGCTGGTGATCCAGGTGGCGATCCTCGCGATCGGCGGCGCCTTCGACCAGCGCCTGCTTCCGCGCACGATTCTCATCGGCGTCCTTGCGATCGAATGGATTGCTCTTCCGGCGTGGCGCAGGTTGATCAGAATCGCGATGCCGGTTCGTGCGCGCGAAACGATCCTGGTCGGCGACGCTGCGCAGGTGCGCGCCGCGGTGGCCGGACTGGACGCCGTTTCCGACCGGCGCATCCGCGTGGCGGGATGGGCGGGACCGGCCGGCGCTACCCTTTCGATTCCGAACATCGGGCTGACCTCCAATCCCGATGTGCGCGTGCTTTTGCGCGAGATCGAGGAAGTGATCTTCGTGAATCCCGAAGCGTCGCCGCGCGAACGGCTGGAGTTGCTGCAGATTCGCGGACCACGCGGCTACCTCCTGCTCGCATCGCACGCCGACGCGCTCCTCACCTCGTCGATGCTCGGATGGGTCGGCGATCAGCCGCTGATCGAGATCGCCGTCGGTTGCGGCTACGGCCTCCGCGCGGTGGGCAAGCGGATCATGGACATCGTGATCGGAAGTCTGCTCATCATCGTCGCGGCGCCGATTGCGATCATCGCCGCGGCGGCGATCTGGCTCAACGATCACGGACCCGTTCTCATCCGCCAGCCGCGCGTTGGTTTGGGCGGCGTGACGTTTCCAATGTGGAAGTTCCGCTCGATGCATGTGCCGGACGCAGGCCACATCGATGGCGACGGCGTGACGCGCATCGGCGGTTTCCTGCGCCGCTACCGCATCGACGAACTGCCGCAGTTGCTGAACATCATCACGGGCGACATGAGCCTCGTCGGGCCGCGCCCGGAACGGCCGGAGATCGTCGCGGAGATCCTCAGTGTGCTCCCCGAGTTCGAGTTGCGCAGCCTCGTGCGCCCCGGCCTGGCCGGCCTGGCGCAGGTTTCCGCGGAGCGCGACAGCCGCCCGGAAGTGAAGCTGCGCTACGACCTGACCTACATGTGCGATTGGTCGCTGCAGCTCGATCTGCGACTGCTGCTGTCGAGCGTGTCGGCGTCGCTGTCCGGAAGCGGGCTTTGATCCGCAGATGGCGCAGATGAGACGCCGATGAGAGAAATCGATCTGCGAGCATCTGCGACATCTGCGGATAAGACTTTCTCCATCGTCATTCCAACGTTCAACACGGCGGCGATGACGCTGGCGTGTTGCCGCGCCGCGCTCGCGGCGATACCGGCGGCGAGCGAGGTGATCGTCGTCGATGACGGCTCGACTGATGGGACGCACGAACTGTTGCGAGCCGAGGTGCCGGAGGTTCAGATCGTCCGGCTTGATGTCAATCGGCGCTTCGCCGCGGCGGCGAACGCCGGTGTCGCGGCATCGAAGGGCGCAATCATTCTGCTGCTCAACAGCGACACGCGGATCGATGGCGATGCGCCAGGGAAGATCCTCGAAGCGTTCGCGGGCGATGCGAAGCTCGGCGTGGCCGGTGCGCAACTCATCGATGCCGATGGAACGCCGCAGTGGAGCGGCGGTCCGCAACCGACGCTGTTGTGGATGGCGGTGATGGTCAGCGGAATC
>DATAMS010000021.1:0-4260 GCA_036260495.1 Thermoanaerobaculia bacterium | reverse complement strand
CGCACGATCTCGCGCCTCACCAGCCCTTTCGCCGCGCTCGCCTCCTCGGCCTGCTCACAAATGGCCACACGCAATCCGTGGCGAATCAATTTGGCGATGTAGCCGTCGGCTGAGTGATACGGCACGCCGCACATCGGCGCTTCGTGCTCCTGCCCCTTGTTCCGCGCGGTGAGCACGAGATCGAGCAGCGGCGCCGCCTTTTCCGCATCCTCGAAAAACATCTCGTAGAAATCGCCGAGGCGATAGAAAAGGATGGCGTCAGGCACCTGCTGCTTGATCTCGAAATACTGCTCGAGCATCGGCGTAAGCTTCATGGGACGAGGCATTGGAAGGGTGAAGTATGAAGGGTGAAGAGTGAAGGATGATTGGATTCGTTTGTAAGTGGATTAGTGGATTCGTCGATCAGATCTCAACGATGCTCTTGCCTCTGATGCGCTGATCACCAATCTACTGGTCACTAATCTACTGCTTCAACGGCTTTCGGATCACCAGCAACCGCCCATCCTTTCCATCCAGCTCGACTACTACCGCATCGCGCAGCCCGGTGTGCGGAACGCGATCACAGAGAACAATCCAACGGTCAGTGTTGTTGCCGCCGCCCTCGCCGCGCGTGGCCCAGGCGGCGTGGACCGCTTCGTATCCGCGGAAGCGGACGGGATCACGTTGTTTGAGGATGGCAACTGCGCGGATGGCCGCGTCATCGCTGAGCATTCTGCCGGCGCGCCGCGAGGGATCTGCGCGATGCTGCCACGCCACAAAGAGACCCGCGCAAAGCAAAATCCACGCGGGGTAGAGAAGCCAGTAGCGCCGGGACACGCGCGGTATCATAGCGGCCCGATGACGCGCTCCGAGATCGAAACGAAGCTGGCCGAGATCATCCGCAAAGAGAAGAATGTTGCGGACGACAAGATGACTCCGGAAACGCCGCTTGCCGAGGCGGGGATCGACTCCCTCGATGCGCTGACGATCCTCTTCGCGATCGAGGAAGAGTTCCACATCTCGATCCCCGACGACCGCTCCCGCGCCATCCGCACGTTCGGGGACATGGTGGAGACGATCGAAGCGCTGGTGTGAAGGTTGGGGAGTGGGGTGTCGGGAGTGGGGGGTGGGAGCAGAACCACGCTTCGCTTTCGAACTACACCGCTCTTCGTTCCTCTTCCAGTTTCTTCAACCGCGACTCGTGCGCGCAAGACTCTCTGACTCAACTCCCACTCCCCACACCCAACTCCCCACTCCCCGGCACCCGATTTGCTACTCTTCGCCCGAACACCCGGAGGGCCGTCTTGATCGTCGAAAAGAAGCACACCGAGAACTTCACCATTCTTTATGTCGAAGGGCTGATCAAGCTCGGCGAGAGCGCGGAGTTCTTTTCCGCCGCGCTCGAGAACGTGCTCAAGAACGAGAGCGCGAACGTCATCATCGATTTCACCAAGATCGACTACATCGATTCCACCGGCATCGGTGAGCTCGTCGGCTACCTCGGCAAGTTCTCCAGCCAGAACCGCAAGCTGATCCTCGTCAACCCTTCCGAGCGAATCCTCAAACTCCTCAAACTCGCCAAACTCGACTCCGTATTCAAGATCTACAACACCGAGGAAGAAGCGGTCAGCGCGGAAAGCGGAAACGCGGTGACGAAGTAGCGGGAGTCGTACGTCGGGAGTCGGGTGTCGGAGAAAAAGTACCTATCCAGACGCCTTTCTCCGACCCCCGACTCCCGACCCCCGCTACACTCGTCGCGTGCAAATCCTCACTCGCGCGTACCGCGGCGATCACGTCGAGTCGTTTCACACCGGATCGATTGCGGTCGTCGACTCGCTTGGACGTCTCGTGGCGTACGCTGGCGAACCGGGCCTTCGAACCTGTCTGCGATCGGCGGCGAAGCCGTTTCAGGCCATCCCGCTGCTCGAATATGGCGGACTCGAAGAGTATGAGCTCTCCGGCGAGGAGCTGGCGCTCACCTGTTCGTCGCACGGAGGTGAGCCGGTGCATGTCGCGACCGCCGCGGCGCTCTTGCGAAAAGGCGAGTTCGACGAGACCGATCTGCTCTGCGGCGCGCACATGCCGTACGACGAGAAGTCGGCGGCGGAGTTGCGCGCGTCCGGCGAAGAGCCCTCACCGCTGCACAACAATTGCTCCGGCAAGCACGCCGGGATGCTGCTGGCAACGCAGGTGATGGATGTTCCCGCGACGCGCTACATCGATGCCGGTCATCCACTGCAGGAGACCATGCGCGCGACGCTGAGCGATTTTGCGGGCCTCGATCCGGAAGAGATTCCGATCGCCATCGACGGCTGCGGCGTGCCCGCATTTTTTCTCTCGCTTCACCGCGCGGCGTTTGCGTACGCGCGGCTCATGGCCTCGAGCGCGGGCGCTGCGCCGGGTGCGCTCGAGCGTTACTCCACGAGTACGGAGCACATCGTTGGCGCGATGACGGCGTTTCCTTACTACGTCGCCGGCGCGTGGAGCATCACCACGCCGCTGATGAAAGCATTTGACGGCGAACTGCTGGCGAAGGAAGGAGCGGAGGGCTTTTACTCGATGGCGCTCGCTCCCTCGCTCGCTTCCACATTGACCGGACGCCTCGGCCTCGCGGATGATGTGGCTCTCGGCATCGCCCTGAAGATCCACGATGGCTCGATGGTGCGCGGCCGTTATCCCGTGATTCTGAGAACGCTCGAACTACTCGGCGTCGACGTGGCCTCGGCACCCGACCTGCAGCCTTTCCGCAAGCTGCCGGTGGCAAACGTTGCCGGCGCGGTAGTCGGTGAAGTTCGTGCGGAATTCGACCTGGAAATTTTGTAGAAACATCATTCAAGGAGCGCCATGCGCAACGCAATTCTTCTCACTCTGCTTTCGATCGCAGCCGCCGCCTGCAACACCGTCGGCGTCTCGAAAACCACTGGCGGCTTCAGCGAGATCTCGCCGGCCGTGGCGGCGGAAATGATTGTCGACAGCCAGCAGATCGTCGTGATCGACGTGCGCTCCACGGCTGACTATCGGGGTCCCGAAGGTCACATCGCCGGCGCCATCAACGCGCCGTTCGACGTCATCGAGACGCGGCTGCCAGAGCTGTTGCCGTATCAGAATCAGACCGTACTCGTATATGGAGAGACATCGACCGATGGCGCGGTTGCGGCGCAACTACTCACCGTCGCCGGATTCCGAAACATCGTTCACATCAACGGCGGCATCAAGAATTGGATTGAACACAAGTACCGCACTGTTAATGCGCAGTGACTGAATCCGATTCGAGGAAAAATCAACTATGAAACGAATCCTGATGGCCACTGCGGTGGCACTTCTCCCAATTTGTGCGCAGGCGCAAATGGCTCCTTCGCTCAGTGTCGCCCTGAAAAACTTCGCATCGCGCTCGCTGGCCCAATGTCCCGATCAGCGCGTCGCCGTTGACCCCGTCGGCGCCGGCGGCGGCCCGACCGGATTCACCATCTATCAATTGACGCAGGAATCGTCCGACCCCAGCTGCCAGCGCAAGACGTACCTGCTCTTCTCACCGGCCACATCGCAGGTGTTGATCGGAACGATTTTCACGCTCGAGCAAAACGGCAAGACACCGACGGCGAAGATCGCCGAGGTCGCCGGCATCGCGCTCAAGAGCAAAGTCGTGGCGACGATCGCACCCTTTCCGCTGCCTGACGGCATCCACGCGGTCTCGATCGCGAAACAATCGAAAGAGGCTGGCGGCGCGTTCACCTACCACGGATTCATCGATGCGTCGAACAACTATCTGATCGTCGGAACCCGAGGAAATTTGCGGAGCGATCCGGGCAAGACGCTGATCGAATCGATCGGACTCGCCGGCGCGACACGGCGCGGCAATCCGAAGTCGAAGGTGCAGATCATCGAGTTGTCGGACTTCGAATGCCCCACGTGCGGACGCGCGCACAAGAAGGTCGAGCCGATCATCGCCAGGAACCTCGACAAGGTCGATTACTACCGCCTCGATCTCCCGCTGTTCGAACATCACGAATGGGCACTCGCCGCCGCCCTCGGTGCGCGTGCGATCTCCAAAGTGGCCCCGGCGAAGTACTGGAGCTACGTGAACTTCATCTTCGAGAATCAGGAGACGATCGGCAAACAGCCCTTCGATACAACCCTCAAGAATTTCGTCGAGGACCACGACGTGAACTGGAAAGCGGTGGAGAAAATCTACCGGTCGCCTGCCGAGAAGAGGGCGCTGATCGATCAAGTAAGCCGCGCGTTCGACAACGGCATCCTGTCAACGCCGACCTACATCATCAA
>DATAMS010000011.1:0-10179 GCA_036260495.1 Thermoanaerobaculia bacterium | reverse complement strand
TGAACAAAGTCAGGTTCGATTTCATCATTGGTTTCATCGTATGTGAGTGTCGATCGTAGCGAGTTGAATTCCGTCGTCGCCGCTCCATGCAGCGAGAACGTGTTCGTTTGAAATAGCGATGCGGGGAAATCCGAGGGACATGCCCTTGCCGAGCACTTCGGGCGTGCCAAGAGTGCCGGACGAACTGACGCGGCGAGCCATCACTTTCGAGAATGTGCCTGCGCGCTCGACCCACGTCACGACCGCGGACGTGCCGTCGCTGAGGAGGACGATGTCGACGCGGCCGGCATCATGCTGCGCACCTGCGTGGATCGGCGCGCCGAACGTCAAACCGCCATCGCGCGAGAACGCAACGTTCACGACCTGCTTGCCGTTTGCCCCGCTGAACCACGCCACCGCGATGTTGCTGCCGTGCGCATCGATGCGCGGACCGTTGACCGGACAACCTTTGATCAGCCAACCGTCGGCATGCACCGGCGTGTTGTGGGCGCTCGCTTGCGGCGGCGCGATGGCGATGTCGCGGATCTCTTTTTCCGAGCGATCACGATACGCGACCAGCGGCCCGCGCGACGTCATCGCCATCGATGTCTGGCAGCAATCGCAGACGCGGCCATCGACGAGCACGTCATCCGTCAGCAATCCCGCCGCCGTCATCGTTGCGGCGCGAAGCTGCGTGTTTCCCTCGCCTTCGTGTGCACTGGCGCGACCGTCGAGCCATGCGATGCGCGTGGCTCCGTTTGCGAGCGGGAGCATCGAGACGAAGCCGAACTCTCGCTCCATCACCGGATGCGGGGTAACGGGTTTGCTCCATGTCGCGCCGCCGTCGGACGATCGCGCCAGAAGAATCCGCGCGCCTTCCTCACCTACGCCTTCGCGCCATTGGGCAGCAATCGCGCGGCCGGACACGGCGATCGATGGGTAGTCTGCACGATTTTCGAGAACCTTGCCGTGCGTAATCACCGTGGCCTTCGACCATTTCGCGCCGTCGTAGCGCGCGAATTGGAAGGACTTCGTGCGGCCATCGAGCCACGACAGGTCGAAGCCGCCGCTGCCATCGGCAACGACATACGGTTCCGACGTGGCATGCCCGAACGGAAACGGGATCGGCGTTACGGGCGACGAAGGAAGCGGCGCGACGCTGACGAGCAGCAGCGCGGAGAGAGCGATCAGGGATCTCATAGTCCTTCGCCTGGCTTTGTCGGCTCCATCTGCAGAGCGTCGTTCACGCGGTTGAAGTAGTTGAACAAACCTGCCATCGCTGAGATCTCGACGATCTCTCCTTCATCGTAATGTTGCCGCAACCGATCGAACATCGCGTCATCGATTCCGTGCGCATCGATCGTGAGCTGCTTCGCGTACGCCAGTGCGGCTTTTTCCTTTTCGTCAAACGGCCCGTTCTCGAAATCGAGCAGCGCCTGCATCTGGGCATCGTCCGCTCCATGCCGCGCAGCCTGCGCGGTGTGCGAGCGGTTTCAGTATTCACAGTGATTCAGCCGCGACACGAGCGTGGCTACGAGCTCTTTGGTTCGCACCGGCACCGTGCCGCTGTTCGTAACGGCGTCCATATGCGCCATCATCGTTTTCAGAATCTCTGGCCGGTGCGCATAGACGCGGAACATGTTCGGCACGTTGCCGCGCGCCGCGCCGATTTGCCGGAACTTCTCACGAACCTCGTCCGTGACCTGATCTTTTGTGAGCTTGCTGAGCCGCGCCATCGAGTCTCCTGAAACACAAAACGCCCCGCGTTGCCGCGGGGCGCAATCGTAAGCGAATTGATGACGATCGAAGTTACTCTTTGGTCTCGGTCTCGGTCTTGCCCTTCTTCACGACTTCGGGCTCGGCCGCGGCGGTTGCGTCGGCTGCCGCAACTTCCGGCACGATCTCGGCGCGCGGCGACGTGACGCCGACGATGACACGATGAACGTCTTCGGCCACCTTCACACCATCGGGAAGCTGCAGGTCGGAAACGCGAACCTGTTCGTGTGCGCCGAGGTTGGTGATGTCGACGTCGATCTTGTCGGGGATGGCATTCGGCAGACACTCGACATGAAGCTCGCGGATCTGCCAGTCGAGGATGCCGCCCTCTTTCACGCCGATCGAGTTGCCGGTGATATTCACCGGAACCGTCACGCGGACGACTTCGTCCATGACGACGCGCACGAAATCGATGTGCGTCATGCGCCGCGAGATCGGATCCATCTGCATGTCCTTGATCATGGCGTGGCGCTGCTGATCGGTGCCGGACATCTTGAGAAGGAAGATGGAGCGGGTGCCGTGATCGCTCTTCTGAATCAGGTCTGAGACCGCTTTTCGCTCGACGGTGATTGCCACCGGCTCTTTGTGACCACCATAGACAACCGCCGGGATCTTGCCGTCCTGGCGCAACTTCTTCGCGTACTCTTTTCCAGAGCGTTCGCGACGGGTAACTTCCAACGTGACCTCAGCCATGATGCAGAAACTCCTTTTTCGGTAGAGACAACGAAACGATCTTAAGTCCCTGTGGTGTCAGGGTTATTCCTTGGGGGGTGGGGAGTGGGGTGTCGGGGGTGGGAGAAGGACGGATCGCGGGTCTTCGATGACGGGTCCATCGGTCAGAGCTAAGCGGCGTCGGGGCCGCCCGTTACGTGCAGGATGCGTTGCAAGCACCAAGGGAAGCTGCCGTGATTTGGGCAGACACTGAACAGCAAAGCGATGAGCGTCATGATCAAAGGCAAAGTCGTGACTATTACGGGAGCTTCATCCGGAATCGGTGAGGCGACCGCGAAACTACTCGCGAACAAGAGCGCCGAAGGCGTCCTCGACGCTGGCGCTGATGCTAGCTGGAACTCGGAGGGCCGAAGTTTCTGCTGATCGACTTAAAATTTTGGTCGAGTACCGTGTTTATCGCCGCTAGACGATTCCGGAGTACGTCCACTTCTCTCTCCAAGTCAGGCACTGGCTCTCCACAACGCGCGCGCTCTGTAAGGTAGTTGACGCGGTACAGTGTGTCGTACGCCTGAGCTATCAGGTAAGGCAAAGGTCTGGGAAGGTAGGAAATGAAGCCTCTCTTCTTCATCTCGACGAAGGCCTCGTCCCGAAACCACAGCTTGCTTTTAAGGACGTCGTCAAGCCAGAGTATGTTCATCTCTGACTCCAAGCGGATCAACGCAGCGGCCTCGCGTTTCTCTTTTCGCTTCCCGTAGAATTGCTGAAGTTCCGCAAAGCCGTAGCCGAGCAGGCCGCCAGCTGCTAGGGAGAGAACGTTGACGGCAAGAGTCTCCCAAAAGGTCATTTGCTCCTAACGATTTGCCGCTCACCGGCGCCAAATACGCGCGAGAGGTTACCGCACTTGCTACGCTGGACGGCGAAGAATAGCAGTGCTGTGATGCCGTAATCACGTCCCTTGGCTCATGCGGTTAAAAGCCAGGTAAGCCTTCGGCAGTGAGTGGAGCGTCGGGAGTCGAGAAAGGGAATTCGAGGGTCTACGATGACCGGTCAGTCTCCCACTCCCCACTCCCAACACCCCACTCCCGCAATCACATCTCAAACAACGAGCTGACCGAATCCTCGTCGTGAATGCGTTTGATGGCCTGAGCCAGAAGGTCGCCGATCGACAGCGTCGTGATCTTTGGGCATTCCGCCTGACGGTCGGCCATCGGCATGCTGTTCGTGGCGATGACCTGCTTGAGCTGCGAGTTGTTGATGCGCGTGATCGCAGGGCCGGAAAGCACGGCGTGCGTACACGACGCCGAGATCGACCGCGCCCCTTTCGCCAGCAGCGCATCGGAAGAGTGAATGAGCGTCCCGCCCGTGTCGATGATGTCGTCGACGACGACCACGTTCCGGTTCTCCACATCACCGATGATGTTCATCACCTCGGTCTGATTGGCGCCCGTGCGCCGCTTGTCGATGATGGCCAGCGTTGCGCCGAGCCGCTTCGCGTACGCACGCGCGCGCTCGACGCCGCCCGCGTCCGGCGAGACGATCGTCAGGTCTTCCATGCCGAGCTCGCGAAGATGGCGGACGATGACCGGAGCGGCGAAAAGGTGATCGACCGGGATGTTGAAAAAGCCCTGAATCTGCGAGGCGTGAAGATCGAGCGTCAGCACACGGTCGGCTCCCGCGGCGGTGATGAGATCGGCGACGA
Organism: Thermoanaerobaculia bacterium; assembly: GCA_036260495.1. GTDB lineage: Bacteria > Acidobacteriota > Thermoanaerobaculia > Gp7-AA8 > Gp7-AA8 > JADGNZ01. The sequence goes on along the minus strand of DATAMS010000011.1, from coordinate 6,053 downwards.
GCTTCGAGGTGATCGGCACGCGTGGCTTGTCTTTGCGATCCTGACGCGCGTAGCCGTAGTACGGCAGCACGGCCGTGACGCGGCTGGCCGAGGAGCGCTTGAATGCATCGAGCATGATCAAGAGCTCCATCAGGTTGTCGTTCACCGGCGGCGACGTCGGCTGGATCACGAAGACGTCGGCACCGCGAACGTTCTCGTCGATCTGCACGTAGTTCTCACCGTCGGAGAAACTGTAGAGCGACACATGCCCCGGATGAATCCCGAGAATCGCGCAAATTTCCTGCGCGAGCCCCGGATGGGCGCGGCCGGTGAAGATCTTGAGGGGGCCGTACAAGCGGCGCGATTATACGAGGTTCGAAGTGGAGAAGTGGATTCGAGAGCAGTCGATCAGTGACCGGGACGCCGGACGCAGCCACACGGTCCGGGTGTTGACGCCAGGTCATCGCAGTGGGACAATCCCACCATGATCGTTACCTTGGATTCCAAACGCCGTCTCACGCTACCTACTGTACTGATGCGGGCACAGCCAGGTCAGTCGTTTGATGCGCGGTTCGATGCGGAAGAGGACGCGGTGATTTTCCGCCGTCTGCCGGAAAGAGAGGACTGGCTGGCGGTCCTGGCAGAGTGTCCCGTCTCGATGGACGACATCCCACGCCGTCGCCGAGACCTGCCGAAGAAACGCAAACTATGAGTTGGCTGCTCGATACGGACGTGCTCTCGCAGCCTGCTAAGCGCACGGGCGATCCACGCGTGATCTCCTGGCTTCAGCAGGAAAGGGATCGCTGCTACACGAGCGCCGTAGTCATCGCGCAGCTGGCCTATTGGGTGCGCAGCAAGCAAGGCCGCCAGCAGGCGGAGTTGCAATCGTGGCTGACGCGCCTGATCGAGGCGATGCAAGGGCGCATTCATGGGTTCAACGTTGGCGTCGCTCATGTATGGGCTGATCAGGAGCGTCTGCTGGAGAAGAAAGGTCAGTTGATGCCGGTCGAAGACAGCTACATAGCCGCCACCGCCCGAAAGTACGGGCTGACCATCGCAACTGGCAATGACAAGGATTTCCGCCGGCCCGGTCTGAAGGTGTTCAATCCTTTCAAAGAGTTGATACAAATACAGTAGCCACTCCTGGTTGCCAGGTTCCTGATCGACTGATCAACTCATCCACTGATTTACCCGAACGGAATGCTCACAACGACACTCCCGTTAGCGGACACGAAATCATGAGAGGAACTCACGGGTGGGCAGAAGTGTCGCGCGAGCGCAAGCGCGAGATCATCGATGCCATCGTCGCCAATGCGCCGACGAAAGGCCCTGTCCACGCCGAGCTCGATCTCACCGATCGTTGCAACGTGGCCTGCTACTTCTGCAACCAGCAGGACTTGCGGACCAAAGAGCAGATCCCCATCCAGAAGACGACCGAGTTGATCGATGAGATGGCGGAGAACGGCCTGCGATCGGTCCGGCTCTCCGGCGGCGGCGATCCGCTTTTTCACCGCGAGATCAACGACGTCCTCACCCACCTCGCATCCCGCGGAATCGTTGTCGACAACGTGACCACGAACGGCGTGGCGCTCAACCGCGACATCGCCAGCTTTCTCGTCGCCAACAAAGGTCGTGAGGTGATCTTCTCGCTCAACGCCGTCGATGCCGCCGATTACGCCCGGATGATGAAGGTGAAGCCGGCGCTGTTCGACAAGGTGATCGAGAACATCAAGACGCTCGTCGAAGTGCGCGGCGATTCGATCTATCCGTCGATCGTGACGCAGTTCCTCATCGACCGCGACAACGTCACGCGCATGGTCGAGATGTACGACCTGGCCCGATCCCTCGGCGTCGATCGAATCGCCGTGAATGCAGTGCTCGAGATCCCGCGCGAGCGCATCGACCGCGAGCTGTTGCTTCGTCCCGAGGATGCGGATCTCGCCGAGCCGTTCGTGGAGGAATTGCTGCGCAAGGACGCCGACGCCGGACTCCTGCAGATCGACTTCGCCGTCTGGGGCTGGAACAAGATGATGACGCGCGTCCGCGATCGCGCCGGGATTCAGCCGACGAATATGTATCCGGTCGCGCCGTCATTCAAAGACCGCAACGACGGCTGCTTCTTCGCCTGGTACACCGCCGCGATCACCGGCAACGGCGACATCCGCCCCTGCTGCCTGCTTCTGAATCCGGATGTCCCGCCCCTCGGCAACGTTCACGACGCGTCGATCACCCAGCATTGGCGCGGTCCGATGTTCGAAAAGATGCGCGACGAGATGCGCGAAGTCCTGCTGCGCGGCGGCAAGGTCGACTACGACCCGAAACGCTTCCAAGTCCTGAAAGAAGTCTGCGTCAAGCCCGGCCTCTGCTGGCTGAAGAACATGTACTTCAAGTTCGACGAGGAGTTCTACGCCGAGCTCGATGCCAAGCTGGAAGTCGTCCGCAAAAAAGAAGTGCGCTGGATCGGAACGCCGAAGCAGATCAAGCGCCGCGCCGACATCTTCCTCTACGATCATCCGAAGGTTCGCGAGCTGATCGCCGGGCAGCGCTGGCGCAAAACATACGACTGGCTCCGCGACTCCTCCCGCCCGCTGCGCGTGGCGCTGAAACGCCGCCTGCACATCAACCTCACCGACGCCGCGTAAACGATCAAGTCTGAACGTAGGCCGGACTCTCCAGTCCGACGTTTCTTCTGGACCGGCAAGAAGTCGGACTGGAGAGTCCGACCTACGTTCACCTCGATGAAATCACACGTTGCCGCGGGACGTTGCGCACCATACAATCCGCCACGCCTCCACCGTGCGCGCCCTTAGCTCAGCTGGATAGAGCGACAGCCTCCGGAGCTGTAGGTCGCAGGTTCGAATCCTGCAGGGCGCACCAATCTCGGCCACTGACCAGCCGCCTCCTGGGCGGCATTTTTAATATCCGACCACGCGGACGGTGGTCTGTGAGCGGCCCGCTCCAGAGACGATGATTGCTACGACGATCTCGCGATGAAGACTGCCCGCGTCGATCTTCCCGGCGCGTCAGATCGCGCCGGGAAGGGTCGAATCTCGACATCCGCTCAGTTCTGTCGCAAGAATTCAAAGGTCTGCCACGGACCAGACGAAGTCCCAGTCACGTTCACCACGCTGCCACCTCCTCCGTCCGCGGTCACCCAATAGGTGGTTCCCGTGGAGAGCGAAACCAGTGCGAACTGGTCGCCGTGGGTAATCTCCGTTCCATACGGGTCGTACCAGTTCTGGTACTTGTAGATGCGGAAAGTCTCCCGCGGACCGGCGGTAGTCGTGTTGGCCAGCAACAAATCTCCGCCGCCGTTCACGGCAGTGAAGTAATAGCCGGAGGTAGTTCTGATGGTGACGTCCTTGCCGTGCTCGAGCGTGCCGCCACCCACCACGTCCATGGTAAATGTCTCCGACGGACCGATCGACCAGCCATAAGCCGTCACCCAGTTCCCGTCGGCCGACACGTATCTCCAGTTGTTGGTGGCGATGGAGAGCTTCACACTGCCAGCACCTTCGTGCGCTGGAATGAGGGACTGATGGGCAGTCCAGTCGTAGGCGATTGTGTAGTAGACGTCGCGCCGCGCACGTCCCCAGAAATTGCAGCTCGTGAAACGGCCAAACGGAAAATCCGACCCGTCGAATTGATAGCCGTTCGGGTCGCCGGTGGAGAATCCCTGGCTGTAATAGAACGCGCGAACCGGGAACATGCTCGGAGCGTAACTGAGACCGGGCGTGCCGCTGCCGATCAGAAGGTCGTTGCAGTTGCGGTTCCGATTACCGGGAGCGACGTCGTCGTCGGAGAAGATGCTGCCGCTCGGATTGAAGCATTGGTTCGTTGCGAAGCTGAATCCGCCGTTGGCGGCGTGCTGCCCCTCCTGAAACAGAGCGATCATGATGTACTGGATGTCCTGATAGTGCGAACCGAAATCGAACCACGGATTGACGTAGGCATGGGCGGTTTGCAATGCCAGATAGACGTTGGCCATCGAGGTGATGAGGCCGATGCCGTATGCGGGACTCTCGCCGCTGTGATTGAACGGCAAAACCGTCGCGGTGCCATTTGCGAGGTCCGCCGTCGTCCCGTCACACGGTCCTTTGTTCGGGTCGGTGGCGCCGTCAAGTTTCGAGATACAGATGCTCTGATCCGTGTCGAAGGCCATCGTCAGATTCGAGATCGCGCTGGCCCGGTCGCCCTGCCACCAGCGGCTGGTCTTGCGCATGTACGCGGCGCGCCAGGCGTATGCCGCAGCGGCGATCATGTAGTCATCCATGCAGGTGTCCCCGAGCCGCCACCGCTTTGTTGGATCCGAACCGCTGACCGGACCGGAAAAGCCACAGGTTTGGGAGATGGCTCCGTCGTAGTAGATCGTTGCGAGGAGATTGTCGATGTCGGAAGACAGAAGGTTCCTGCCGCCGAGGATCAGCCCCGTCTCATAGGCAAAGCTGGCCTGCGAGCCGGCGAGGAAGCCGGTAAAACCGCCGGCGTAGAACTTTGTCTGCAGCTTGTCCCGGAACCATAGTGCTGCGTTCGCATCACATCCGGGCGTTTGTGCGTCTTCCCAGATGGTGGCCCAATCGTCCAGTTCGTCGCAGAAGGGCGAACCGCTTGGATACGCCGGCAGATTGCATGCGCGGCTCTGGCCGGGGATGAGCGTAGCTGCGACCACGACAAGAGCTACATACAGGAGCGTACGGAATCTCATGATGGACCTCCGGTGAAGCGATCAGTGTTCGTTTTGGTATTCGCACGGTCTGTGCGCCTGCGAGGGATCGGCAGGCGGTTTCGCTGCGGTCGAGGTACAGCACGGTGCGTGCGACGACGCGTCGATACGCGCTCGACCGTGCCCGGGCGGGTGTGCAATTTCAACGCCTCACCCAAGCGGCGTCATGGGTCTTAGAACCTGATCGCCCAAAACACGCTCACGCGGGAAAACCAGCCGAGTCAAAACTCCACCCACGACTCAACGACAGGCGCTCCTTTTCCGCAGGAGGGTCATTGAAGCTGCACCGACGGTTTGCATGCTCGCAAATTCTCGAATCCACACTCGTACAGCCACGTGAGCTCAGAAACGTGCGTTATCCTTAGCGTTGATGACAGCCTCTCCGTTGCAGTCTCATCACGACTACACGTTCGCGGATTACCTCGTGCTCGAGCGCGACAGTGAGGTCAAGCACGAATTCGATGCGGGCGAGATCCTGGCGATGTCCGGGGGAACTGCGCGGCACAGCGCGCTCGCCCTGAAGATCGCCACGGCAATGGAAAACACTCGCCCTCCCGGTTGCACCATGTTTCAATCTGATATGCGAGTCCGCATCGCTGCCACCGGCCGCGCCACCTATCCCGACGTCTCGATGATCTGCGGTCCAATTGAATACGATCCGGACGACGCCGCGCGAACCACGATTACCAATCCGGTGCTCCTCGTCGAAGTCCTCTCAGTCACGACCGAGAAAGGCGATCGCGGCAACAAGTGGATGCACTACCAGCGCACCCCTTCGCTTCAGGAGTACGTCCTGGTGAGTCAGGAGCCCCGTGTCGAGATCTTCCGCCGCACGCCCTTGGGCACGTGGGAGTACTTCGAAGTCCGGGAAGGGACCGTTCGACTGGCCTCCGGGCCCACGCTCGATCTCGCAGTGCTGTACGCCGATCTTCCGGTTTGAATCACGCCCGCCGGCGTTTTCTAAGAGCGTCGATATTTCCTGTCCACTCGACTTTGCCGCGAAGGTCGAGAAGCTGATGCCGGCGCTTTGCCCGCGCAAATCGGCGGAGCGCCTCGTTCACCACATCGGTCTTTGTCCGGCCCTCGGAGACCTTCATGGCTGCTTCGAGCGCCTCATCGTCAAGGTTAAGCGTCGTTCTCATGCCTGCTACCTGACTACATACGGTAGCGGCGATTAATATGCTTGGCAAGGTGACACAAGCCGGTAAATTGCGAAGCGCGACTCTCATTATCCCGACCATCCCCGCACGGCGTTGAACACCCCATCGACGACGCGTGCCATCTTCTCGTAATCCAGCGTGTCGGACGTGTCTCGTTTCGTGTGGTAGTTCGGATTCCGAAGATAGGCGGT
>DATAMS010000671.1:0-20113 GCA_036260495.1 Thermoanaerobaculia bacterium | reverse complement strand
CCGGCGAAAAAAAAATCGCCGGCATCCTGATCGAAGCGCGGATGAACGAAGAGCGCGCGTTCATGCTCATCGGGACAGGCATCAACGTCGAGCCGGTGTCGGACGATGACCGGCCGAACGCGACTGCGATCTCCGAGGTTTCGCCGCGCGAGTTTCGAGGAATCGAGGTTGCGACCGAGGCATTCATCGAACACCTCGACCAGCGGCTGGGACATCCGCCGGCGCGCGAAGCGGTGCTCGAAGAATGGCGCCGCTTCACGATCCATCAAACCGGCGACCGTATCCAATGCGTGATCGGCGAGCGGACCGTCGAAGGCGCCTGGAACGGCATCGACGAGCACGGCCGTGCGCTGCTGCGAAGCGGCAGCGAGACGATCGCGGTGAGCGCGGGCGATTTGATCGTGCTGTAAACGGGTGTCGGGAATCGGGTGTCGGGTGTCGGAGATCGCCAAAACACGCCCACCCAGACTATCTGCGACTCCCGACCCCCGATCCCCTACTCCCGGCGTAAATCGCCATCATTGTTAAACTCCCGCCATGCCCATCCGCACACTCCTCATCTTCGGCGGCCGCAGCGCGGAGCACGAAGTTTCGATTCTGTCGGCGCGCTCCGTGGCTGAAGCGGCGCCAAAGCCGCGTATCGAGATCGTTCCGCTTTGCATCGCGAAAGATGGCCGCTTCGCCTCGCCCGAGCGCAGCGCGCGCATCCTCGCAGGCGATGAGCGCAGTGACCGTGGCGACGACGATTTCTCGTTCGATTCCTGGGTGCGCGGCGCAGCGATCGACATCGCCTTTCCGCTGATTCACGGCACCGGCGGCGAGGATGGCACGCTGCAGGGCTACCTCGAGATCCTCGGCATCCCGTATGTCGGAAGCGGTGTGACGGCGTCCGCAATCGGGATGGACAAGGGCCACATGAAGTACGCGTTCGCCGCCGCCAAGCTGCCGATGGTCGACTTCGTTCAGGTCCACGAAAACGACTGGCGCAATGAGCGGGATCGCATCATGCGCGCCGTCAATAACGCGCTGCGCCTGCCGTACTTTGTGAAGCCGGCGAACGGCGGATCGTCGGTGGGCGTGACGAAGGTCAAGAATGATGCGGACCTGAGCGCGGCCATCGAGAAGGCGCTGCGGTTCGATGAGAAGGCGCTGGTCGAGCGCGGCATCGATGCCGCCGAGATCGAAGTCGCCGTCCTCGGCAACGACGATCCGCAAGCCAGCGTTCCGGGCGAGATCATCGCCGGACGCGAGTTCTACGACTACGAAGACAAATACGTCGAGAACAACACGCAATTGATCATTCCCGCAAGACTGCCGAAGGAAAAGACCGACGAGATCCGACGCATGGCCATCACCGCCTTCAAAGCCATCGGCGCCGCCGGCTTCGCAAGAGTCGATTTTTTTCTCGAGCGCGGCAAGAACCGCCTCTACGTAAACGAGATCAACACCATCCCCGGCTTCACGAAAATCTCGATGTACCCCAAACTCTGGGAAGCCACCGAGCTCAAATACCCCCGCCTGATCGAACGCCTGATCGAACTAGGCCTCGATCACTCCCGCTCGCGAGCCGCCCGCTACGAAAGCACAATGAAGTGGTTCGATGAGGTGAAGGGGATCGTGTAGCCAACGACGTGCCTCAGGAAGCTCGCAACCATCCGCACTCGACTTCGGGATAGTGACGCGCCTCCTGCGCTCGCTCAATCGTCGCGGTTCCCCAGAATTGCTCACCGGCTACGGTGACCCGCTGGCTCGTTGTGACTTCTCGATCTGCCCTAACGAAATGGCATTGAGGACGCGCGGTGAGAAATCCCGCTTTTTGTCTCTCTCTATGTAAGCAGACGGAGTGCAACGGGACCAAGGAGGCGTCGTGGATCGTCCTGCGTTCGAATTGCATGAGGTGTTGGAGAGCGAGTACGTATCCATGTACGGCTCACTCGACGAAACGACAAACGCGGTCATCGACGAGAGCCAGATCCTCGATTTCGAGAATGCGAAGACGAGAATCAAGCCGTACGTTGATGGTCCCCTCCGAACCATAGCCGAACTTGTCGCGACCCTGAATACGTTTTGCGACACGGTCGAAGGGAAAGACTCTCCGCGTGAGCGAACCAGGAAAGATTCTCCGCACAAGCGAACCGCCGAACCTCACATATCGCACGCCACGCACGCACTCCTCGGCTGCTGGGGCCAGTACGATGCGGCGGCTAAACGCCGGCTGAACCGGCGCATCGTCGACGAGATTCTCGGCAATTCGATCTGCCACTTTCACGACGCGGCCTACTCCGCCGATCAAATCCGCGACGTTCTTGGAGCAAAGCTGACGTTGCGCTCGTTCATTAACCGCGATTTTCGCGACGCGGCAGAAGTGGCCAGGACGCTGGAAACGCTCCGGAGCACGACAGAGGGCGCTATACGTCCCTCGGAGCTCTTCTTCGACTCACCACTCATCTCGAACGGCACCCGCGAGTTGATCCGGCAGTTCGACTCCTACTGCAAAGATGACCAGCTTCGTATCAACCGGCGCGTCATCGACGAAGTCCTCTGCGACACCGTTCTCTCCTTCCGCGACGCGTCGCTGCAACGCCTCTACGCGCGACTGCATCGCCGAGCCGACGGAAGCGATGAAAAGAACGGACCACGAACGGCACTCTGCATTTCGGGCGGCGGTATCCGCAGCGCGACCTTCGCGCTCGGAATCCTGCAGGGCCTCGCTTCAATCGGTTTACTCGACCGATTCGATTACCTATCCACCGTCTCGGGCGGAGGCTACATAGGCAGTTGGCTGTCGTCGTGGGCGCGGCGGCATCCCCGCGGAATCTCCGGCGTGCAGGATGATCTTGCCTCGACCGAATTCGGGAATGCAGGTCAGAAGACGGCGCCCACAGCACGGACAATCGAGCCCGAAGCGCGGCCCATCAGGCATCTGCGCGAGTACAGCAACTACCTGACGCCGAAGCTCGGCCTCCTGTCCGCCGATACGTGGACGGTGGCCTCGCTCTACGTCCGCAACTTGATGCTGAACCTGCTGCTAGTCATTGTGCCGCTGCTCGCGGGCGTGCTTGCCGTTCCCCGTCTCTTCGAATTCGCGATCGTTCATGGGAGATGGCTGCGCGGGCACTCGTTCCTGTCCTGGCCCGGCACCGATTGGCTGCTGGCCGTCACCGACGCACTCCTGCTTTTCGGCTTCTGGTACCTCGGCGTGATGCGTCCCGTCGATCACGGAGTCCAGTCGGAGCCGCGCATCCTGCGCAAGGTCAGCACCGATGTCCGCTTCGCTTTCTTGTGCGTCACTACTCTGACCGCGGCGGCGCTCGGTATGGCGGTCTATTGGGCGCAGGCCGCGTATCACGATGATCTGCTCGGATCGCATTTCGCGATCGCCGCATGGATCGCCATTGGCGGGATGTTTCTTGTGCCGACTGGCGCATTCTATTGGCGCATTTCCAAGAGCTCCTTTGTACAGCGGCGGACAGGCATCGCCGTGATGAAGAGTCAGCTCATCACGATGTGGGGCCGCTTCCGGCTCGAGTTTCTCGGCGCACTCCTCGGTCTCCTTGCAGCCCTGGCACTTCTGTGGACCGGCATCCATCTCCTCGCCGAAGATCCTATGCGCGCTCTGGCGGCCGCGGACGGTCAGCCGTTCCTGAATGTATTGCCACCGCTGACCAGACCTGCGGCCGAGGTCTTCGTCTGCTTCGCCGTACCGTATGTCCTGCTGACGTTCTTCGTGCAAGCGACGATCTTCGTAGGCGTGTCCGGCTGGCGCAACGATGATTACGATCGTGAATGGTGGGGGCGGGCCGGAGCGTGGCTGCTCATTGCAGCGTTCGGCTATGCTGCGATCTCCGCGATCGTCATCTTCGGTCCCGTCGTGATCTTTCAGGCTCCCATCCTGCTCGGATCCGTGGGCGGAGCAACCGGACTGATTGCGGTGCTCGCCGGCCGGAGCGCGAAGACGCCGGCCAATATGAAGCTGGGGCAGGAGGCAGGCCCGGTGGCGGCTGCGAGCAACTTCGGGCTCGCGCTCGTGGTGCCAGTTTTTGCCATCGTTTGTCTGGCTTTTATCTCTCTCGCCACGACCTGGGTGATCCAGCACTCGACGGACCGTGAAAATCCTGACGTGTGGACCTTTGAGGCGCAGCTCTCGTCCGTGGCAACGGCGAGACCCCAACCGGTGTTCGTAGGCAGGACGCCGTACACGATCGTGGAAAAAACAGCGGCCATGCCTCGGGTCTCGATTGCTGACCTCCGCGGCATGGCGCACCTTCAGATCATTCGCACGACATCATGGCAGCAGCTCGCTGTTCTCGCAGCCATCCTTCTCTTCGGTTGCTGGTTCTCGCGCTACGTCTGCGTCAACCGCTTCTCCATGCACGCGCTCTATCGCAATCGTCTCGTGCGGGCGTACCTCGGCGCTTCGCGGTTCGGACGCGATCCCGACCCTTTTACCGGTTTCGATCCCTATGACGATTTCCCGATGTGGAAGCTGAGGCCGGAGATGCTCTGGGGAACAAGCATCCGTAACCTCGAAGCATTCATGGAGGAATTGATCACTGCCGCGGAGCAACCCAAGCTCTCCACGTTCCTTGTCAGCTCGTTCTGCGATGACTCGCGGGAGCTGCTCTACCGCGTCGTCGCGGCGAATCGCGTCGAAAGCCTCTGTCGCGCCCTTTCCGAGGAAGTCGCTCCGGCGGCGGCGTTTATCAGCAACGCCGGTCTTCCGGCGAAGTCGCAAGCCGGCAAGCTGGTCGCTCGCTATCAAAGGAAAACAAACAAGGCGCTCGCGAAGAAGCGTCCGATCGAGAGCATTCTCCTGGCTGCGAAACACGATCTGCTCGGGCGCGGAGACAAGGGCGCGGGCGCGGCAGCCCTCTTCCAGGATCTGAACACGATTATCGATGGTGCAAAGGACCTCAGCGTTTACGACGACTCGGGGACGCTGACCGCAAAGTACTCACTACCGGTGCGCAACCGACGCCTGCTCGACAAGGCCTACAAGAAATACATCGTGGCGATGCCGCCCGAGGAACGGACTGTGCGCGGGACGCCAATCTGCACGATCGTCCGCGACGGCAACGGGCAGCTCGAGACACGGGCACCGCTGCACATCATCAACATGGCCCTCAATCTCGTCTCAGGCGACAAGCTCGCGTGGCAACAGCGCAAGGCCGAGTCCTTCACGGTCTCGCCGCTTCATTCCGGAAGTGTCAATGTCGGGTATCGCCCAACGTCGCAATATGGCGGAGTCGTCGACGGCATTTCGGTCGGCACCGCCGTGACAATCTCCGGCGCCGCCGCCAGCCCGAACATGGGCTATCACTCTTCGCCTGCGCTTTCGTTTCTCCTGACATTGTTCAATGTTCGCCTCGGCGCCTGGCTCGGCAATCCCGGTCCGGCCGGCCAAAAAGGGACCGTCGGAGAAGAGGTCTACCGGCAAGGCAATCCCTTCACGACGCTTTCGCCGTTGATCGCTGAGGCACTTGGCAAGACTAGTGACGACTACGATTGGGTATACCTGTCGGACGGCGGGCATTTCGAGAACCTGGGACTTTACGAGATGGTTCTCCGCCGCTGTCACTTGATCATCGTCAGCGACGCGGGATGCGATCCGAAGTTTTCGTTCGAGGATCTTGGCAATGCCGTTCGCAAGATTCGGACGGATCTGGGTGTGCCGATCGAGCTTAAGGAGATCTTCATGTATCCGCGTGAGGACGACAAGCTCGGAAAATACTGTGCTTACGGCGAGATTCAATACTCGGCAGTCGACGGACCAGACGCTGTGCAAGGCCATCTGATCTACATCAAACCCGGTTTCTATCGTGCCGATCCCATGTTGCCGAAGGACGTTTTCAATTACGGACTCGAGTGCCGTGAATTCCCACATGAATCGACAGCCGATCAATGGTTCAGCGAAACGCAGTTTGAGAGCTATCGGGCTCTGGGGCGGCATGTGATCGACGAGATCAAGGGCAATTACCCGAACGGCGGTGCCGGCATATCGAGGTTTGTGGAGGCAGCGAAAAAAACCGTCGTCGGATCGACAAGCCTGTCTGACGAGATCCGCCAGAGGCTGGCCGGCTGGCTGAAATAGCCAAGCCGGGACGCGAGTGCCAGCAGCGCGACACCATCGCGTGGTGAGCGAGCGGGGACGGTTGTAAAGGCCGCGATGCCGAACCTCGACGTGAACGGCGTCGTCTTGTAGTACTTCGGCCTGAAACAACGTCACTAGTCTTCGTCGTCTCCCCGTGAACAGCCCGCCGACGACGGATTGTGATGAATCTGATGACCTCACCACGCACGCACGCTTGCCGCCAGCGCGCGTATCTTCCCATCGCCAGGATGCGTGGTGAGGTAGCTGTCGAAATCCGATAGGGCATCCGCCTTCGCGCCGGCGCGGGCTTCGAGTACGGCTGCGGCGAGGTGGTCGCCGTCGTGATGAGCCGATTCGATTTCGTTCCATGTCTTTTCGTCGACGATGGCGAAGAGGGCGGGAGGGTCGGGGGGCGAAGGAATGATGCGATGCACGCCGGAGGATTGCAGTTCAACTTCCCAGGCGTAGCGCCGTCCGCGCGGGAGCGGGGTTTCGGGGATCCATTCCGAGGTGGTGAGGACGTTGCTTCGGGCGATGATCGTCGAGCGGTCGCGGTTGCCGTCGTTGTTCGTCATGTAGACGCTTACGATCGCGCGGCCGGGTGGGGCGGTCCAGACGAAACGGGGACGCGTCGTTGTTACGACGACGCCGGCTGGTTCGAGGTGCGCGTGCTGCGCGGGCTCCGGGCCGCGGAGCGTGTCCGACTCGCGGCGCAGCGCGACGAGCGCCGGGGGCGGATCGAGCCGTCCGGCTTGTAATGCGGATCGCACGATTGGCGCGAATGGAGAAACGGGGACGGAGACAGGATGACTCGGCGGCGGCTCGGTCAGCATCAGAAGGATCACGGCGATGGTCGCCGCGGCGGCGGCCAGTCCGCCCCACACCGCCAGCCGCCGTGGCCGGCTGCGAGCGCGGCGGTCCGCGCGAAGGTCGTCGAGGTCTTCGCGGCAACGGACGCAGTTGCCCAAGTGCTCCTCGACGGCCGCGCGTGTGGCGAGATTAAGTGAGCCATCGGCGTACGGAAACAGCTCCTCCCCGGCATCGAGATGGCGATCCGCGGACAGTTCGGCCCGCAGCGAAGCCGCAGCTTGTCGCGCGTCGATTCCTCCGCGCAGCGACGCCGCGCACACGGCGCAGCCAGCGATGTGGCGCGTGGCGCGGAGAAGCGCAGCGGCATCCATCGCCCGGGCGCGCAGGTCCCGCAAGTCGTCCGCGGTCAGGTGTTCATCCATTGACATCTATAGACGCTCGAAACTCATCCGTATGCCTTTAACCCTTCGTATTGTGCAGCTTTCGGGCGAGCCGCTCGCGCGCGGCGCGCCTGAGATTGATGACCTGTTGCCGGGTGATGCCGAGCCGTGCGGCGATGGCATTGTCCTCCAGCGGCAGCGCGTTCCAGATCGCCGCGAGATCCTCGGCGCTCATTTCCAGCGCCGCGGCGATGTCGTCGATCGTGGTGATGCCGAGGAAGACGAAGAGCTCGATGGCGCTGGCGGAATTGCTGTCGCGCAGGTTGAGGAGCAGCGCCTGCCGCTGCGGAAGCCGTAAGCCGCGGATCTCCTGCCACATCGTTGTCAGTTGTTCCTGCGCTTCGAGATCGTTGGCCGCCGGCGACGCGATGCGCTCGACTTCGCCGAGCGGGACGTGCTCCACTTCGACGATTCCCCACGATACAGCGAGCGTTTCCACCACGCTCTCCAGACGAAGAGGAGCGCCTTCTCGTTCGAAGAGGGCGATCAACGCGCGCTCGACATCGCCGCGCGGCAGGACCGTGTTGCTGCTGGCCTCGCGCGGCGGCGTGTCGCGCCACGCAGCGAAGCCCGCAACGACGTCGTTTCCAGAACGCCATGAAGCGAGCCGGCCGCCGCGTGTCAGGATGTAGCGAATCCGATTCTTGAGCCGCGTGCGCTCGGGATAACGGTCGCGCAGAACGTCGTTGACGCAATTGAATGTGAGCGTGGCCACGAAATCGCCGACGCTTTCGATCGCCGCCTCTCCGCTGGCTGGCACATCACGCAGACGCCGGAGAATGCGCAGCATCACAGCCGACCGGACGTCGTCGACGACTTCCGGTGACAACATCCCGCGATAACGGGCGATGATCGCCTCGATCAACGGCTCCGCCATCTGGACGATTTGCCCGACCGCCGCGTCGCGCGCAGCGTCGTTCTCCGCCGCGATCAGCGGCCCCAGCAATGGATCGTTGATCACGACAGTCCGGCCATGACGTTCCCGTCCGTTGACAATAACAGACGCTTGTCCGCGTCTGCATCGATGATGACTCGCCATTTATGATTCGTTCCATGCTCCCTCCGTTACTTCTTGCATGTGCCTTGGCGGCATACGGAGCGGGCGACGGCTCGCGCGAGGTAGCCTCGCGGTTTGCGGGCGCGCTGCAAAATCACGATGTCGCCGCATTGCGATCGCTCGGCGTCACGGAGAGGTCGGCATTCTCCTTTCCATTGAGTGACACCCTCGGCCGCTTCTCGTGCATCGCCATCGATTCCTGGACCGTGGAGGCTGTCGATGGCCAGCCCGCCGTCATGCGCATTCGTATCGCCGGCTCGGGCGAGGCAGTCAACGCGCGGCACGATTGGAAACCGATTCCGGAAGCATGGATCGCGAAGATCGTCGCGACCAAGGCGGGTCCGCGGATCGACTTCGTCACCACCGAGGATCACTACATCGCGCAGCACATCATTGCGGCTGCGGACGATGCCGCGCGCCAGGAGATCATCGCGGCGCATCCCGAGTTCTCCGAACGCAGCCTCCTTCATGCCGTGCTCGACGAGCTCGAGGAAACGCTGCCACCGACGGAGGTCGCGCTGAGCGGCTCTCTCTTTTTCGTGATCAGCGCGTCCGAGGCGGCAGAGTATGGGGATGTCGAGGCGCGCGCGATCGACAAGCAGCCAGCAAGTGTCCGGCAACTTCACGCGTCGCAAGTGGCCGTGGCTATCGCCGAACGAACGGGTGACTGCGACGTCATCGCCTCAGCGCTCTTCAGAAACGGAAACGCGGTCCTCAATGCAGGCACGTTCGAAAATGCGTCCGCGGTCCTGTCACGCGCCGCGGCGATGGCAGGCTCGCTCGACGACGGGCGCATCGCGCTCAAGGCGCTTCACAACGTTGCCCAGGCGGAGATCTGGCAGGGAGACCTGCGACGTGCCCTGCTGGCAGCGGAGTCGCTGCAGGCACAGGCGCGGCAATTCGGGTGGCGCGAAGGCGAGATCGTCGCGCGGCTCACCGTGGCCGACATCGACTGGACGATCGGCGACGACGAGGCAGCGGCGGCGCTGCGGCGAAGCGGCATGACGGAGCTCGATGCGATCGGCAATCGCGATTGGGCGATCTGGACTGCAACCGAGCTCGCCGAGACAGAGATGCGCCTCGGACACCGCGATCCCGCGTTGCGCCTCATGCGAGACGCGCTCGGCCGCACGCCCCCTGATTTTCGCAGCCGGGTCGTCCTGGTCGATGCGCTCGCGCGCATTTACATCGAATGCGGACGCGCGGACGACGCACAGCGGTTGCTGCGCCTCGACCCGCGGCAGAACCGGCTGATCAACGCTGAGCTGGCAACCGCGAAACATCGGTACGAAGTGGCCCTTCGCATCGCGCGGCAGGCGACGTGCGCCGGCGACGAGGACGCTTGCTGGCAGGCTCCGCTGATTGCGGCACGCGCGCTGGAGCACCTCGGGCGCCGCGATCAAGCCATCGCAAAACTCGAAGAGTCGATTCGCGAGATCGAACGGCGTCGTTCCCGCATCGACGCGAACGAAATAGGGCGGGCCCGATTCTTCGAGCTTCGCCTCGAGCCCTATCGCGACTTGCTCGATCTCTACGTGCGCGCCGGCCGCGCTCGCGATGCGCTGCGCATTGCCGAGACCGTGAAAGCGCGCGCGCTTCTGGACACGCTGTCGCTGGGACGGCCCGATCTTCGCGCCGCGCTTACGCCCGCGGAGGAAGAGCGGCGCCGGCAGCTCGACGGACGCATCGATCATCTCAATCGGGCGTTACTCAAGGAGCCGGCCGGTTCCGGGAACGCGTCGCTTGAGCGCGATCGCACCGCGGCGCGGAGAGAGCTCGAGGAGTTCGATGCCGAAATGGGTCTTCGTCATCCGCTCGGAAGGGGCCTGCGATCGAGCGAGCTGTCACAAAAGCTCGACGCCATCGTTCCCTCGGCCGGCGTCGCGGCGATCGAGTACGCCGTGCTTCCGCGGTCGCTGTTGGCCTTCGTGGTCACGCGCGCGGCGGACGGCCGAATCTCGGTTCACGCCAAACGCATCGGCGTCACCGCGCCGGCGATCGCGCGGCGTGTCGCCGTCTTGCAACGCACCATTGCAGCTCGCTCGCTTGCTTCTGAAGGCCAGCTTGCGCAGCTCTACGACCTTCTCATCGCACCGCTGCGGCTATGGACCAGCGGCAAGAAACTGCTGTTCGTCGTGCCCGACGGGCCGCTGTGGCAAGTGCCGTTTCAGGCGCTCGGTATGCCGTCAGGCCAGCCGATGATCGCGGAGACCGCGGTCGCGTACGCGCCGTCATTCGCCGCGCTGACCGCCGTCCACACACATCCGCGGGAGGAGCGGCGCACGCTCCTGGCAATGGGCGACGCGACCATCGGATCGGAAGCGACGTCGCGCATCCGTTCCTTCAATCGCGACGCCGGTCTGGGCAGTCTCGCCGATGCCGCGAACGAAGTGCGCGCCATCGCCGCCGAATATGGCCCGCGGCAAAGCGACGTCTATCTTCACGACGCGGCGACCGAAACGATGCTCAAGGCGTCGGCCGGGCACCATCGCGTCATTCACCTCGCCACGCACGGAATTGCCGACAGCCGCTGGCCGATGTTCTCCGCGCTCGTGCTCGCACCAACTGAGCAGGACGACGGCCTCCTCGAAGCGCGTGAAGTCGCCGGCATGAAACTGGACGCGGATCTCGTCGTCCTCTCCGCCTGCAACACCGCCGGAGGATTGATCCGTTCGGGCGAAGGCGTGATCGGACTGTCGTGGGCCTTTCTCCTCGCCGGCTGTCCCACGACCGTCGTCAGTCAATGGAGCGCCGAGTCGAAAGCGACGTCGCAACTGATGATCGAGTTTCACCGGCGGCTGTTGGGCGGCGTCACCGTTCCTGAAGCATTGCGGCAGGCACAGTTGTCGGTGATGCGAGACAACCGCTATCGCCACCCGTTCTACTGGGCGGCGTTCGTTGTTATTGGACAGCCCTGAATCTTATTACCAATACGAAGCGTGATCCTCCGTCTGAAGAAGGTGAAACAAAGGAGGAATCACGTGAAGAAACTCTCTCTCATCGCCGCAGTCGTTCTTCTCTCCCTCGCCGCCGTCAACGCATCCGCAACATGCTCGCCAAGCATCTACTTCACCTACTGGTATTACGAAGCGCCTTCTTGCTATACGACGTCGGGCAACGTCTCGGCGCACACGCTCTCCTGTCCCAGCGAGGATGGATGGAGCTTCGGATACGCCTGGCTCAACACGCCGGCCACCGCCACGGCGTCGTTCCCGGTTCAATCGGGACACGTCCAGAACCCGAATCACTGGACAATTCAATCGTGGTTCGAGGTCAACAGTCCCGATCACACCGTGTACGACCACGTCGAGATCAACGTGGACGTAGTTCACTCCAACGGGACGCACTCGTACTACAACATGATGCTCTTGTGGAACGGCTCGCAGGGCTCGGACAACGGATGTAACGCCCGGACCAGCGGCTATTTCACCGCCGACGTCGGCGACACGATCAACGTGACGGTAAGCTCGGTGAATCCGTCCGGCAACGCCACGATCAACATCGCCGCGCCGTTCGTCATCAGCAACTCATAACGCGCAGAAATCGGTCAGCCCGCGATGGCGGGCTGACCGGTATACTCCGCCTATGAATGACGTCGGAGTCTTAGCGATCGTAACGGGTTTGGCGCTCGTCAGTGCATTGCTTACATTTGTTCTATTCAAGTTTCTGGATGCACAGGCAGAGGGGAAAGGAAAACTGCTGGGCGGTACGATTCGGTATGGCGGCTCACTTGCCGGTTTTGTGCTTCTTTTTAGCCTTCTATTTGGAGCCTTCTACAAAATACGTGGCGAGCCTGGCGTTACAACGCCGATATCGCTCGCTGGCGACTGGACAGTCGAGGAGCAGACATCAAAGCAAATCACTTTGAAAGGCTCGGCGACGATCAAACAGCGGCGGCACGATCCTGTCCTCGAATTAGGTGGTGAGATCGCCGGCGGGCATGCGACGACGTTTATTAGTACTTTTGGTTTGATTCATGGCCGGAACATCTACTTCATTTATGAGAATGCCGACGGAGAGCGCGGGCTCATCCGAGGTCAGGCCGTGAATGACTCGCCTGCGAGTTTGCGGCTCATCTACACAGATTTGGTTGGCTACGATCGAAATAACGATCCATCCGGTGTCCTGCTGCTTACGAGGCGTAAATAACGCGCGCGCTAAGAACAACGAATGGTATGAGGACTTGAAAATCGTTGGTGGAGGCGGCGGGAGTTGAACCCGCGTCCGAGAGCAGTGAAGCCTGGCTACTACATGCTTATCTCTCCTTTGGATCTCGTCCACTTTCTGCCCGGAGAGCGGGGAATGAATGTGGACCAGCCTCTAAGTTTTCGTCGTCTGCGCCGAGGCGGTTCGCGGACGCTTAGCTCACCTTAATGACATCCGGCACCGACGGCGTGAGCAACCATCGGGCGGACGCTCGTGGGTTTTTAGGCCGCGAGAGCGAGTTGGCTGTTGTTCGCAGCTACTCAGGTTGATCAGATTTACGAGGTAATCAGCTCGGCATGCAACCATGACCCCGACATGTCCCCGTCGAAGCCGGTACGCCCCCAAATTTTCAACGAACTGCGCGACAAAACGCCTGCGGTGATGGCAGCATTCCTGTATGGACTCACACGATTTTGAGCGCGACGCCGAGCACAGCATGCATGAGATCGTGCGCCGCGCGCTCGACGAAGACCTTCCCGACATCACCAGCGAGGCGATCTTCGCGCCCGGCGACCGCGGCCAGGCGCGCTTTCTCGTTAAAGCGTCAGGCGTACTGGCGGGACTGCAATACGCGGCGGCGGTGTTCAGCGCGCTCGATCCCGAGTCCGTCTTCATCCCGACGAGGAACGACGGCGATTCGGTCGAAGCTGGTGACGTGGTAGCCGAGGTAGGGGGGACGGTGATTGCCTTGCTGGGGGGCGAGCGCACTGCTCTCAATCTCATGCAGCGCGCCTCGGGCATCGCTACCGCCACGCGGCGCTACGTCGATGCCGTTCGCGGAACTGGAGCGAAGATTTACGACATTCGCAAGACCGCCCCGGGACTGCGCGCGCTCGACAAATATGCGGTGCGCTGCGGCGGCGGCGAGAACCACCGCATGGGGCTCTACGACATGTTCTTGATCAAAAACAACCACATCGACCGCGCCGGCTCCATCACCGCCGCGATTGAGCGCATCCGGTCGAGGTCCATGCCGCAGAAGATCATGGTCGAAGTGCGCGACACGCTGGAGCTGGACGAAGCGCTGGCGCTGCGCCCTGACTTCATCCTGCTCGACAACATGAGCGTCGCGCAGATGGCCGAGGCGGTGGCGCGAGTCGCTGGGGTCGTGCCGCTGGAGGCGTCGGGCGGCATCACGCTCGACACCGTTCGTGCGATCGCGGAGACCGGAGTCGATCGGATCTCGATCGGTGCACTGACGCATTCGGTGACGGCGCTGGATATTTCGATGAGAATCCTGTAATTCGTGCGCCGGCCTGGCGGCTGGCGCGTTATCAGTTGCCGGTTGAAGCGCAATAATGGCATTGCGTTTGCGGCGCAACCGGCGATGCCCGATCCAAAACCCTTTCAAGTTGTGATTGTCGATGACGATCCGGCCATCCGGCGGCTGGTGAGCCTTCTGCTCAAACGCGGCGGCTACGAGAGCGTTGAATTCGGCACTGGCGAGGAAGCGCGGGCACAACTGACCACGCTGGAATGGGACTTGGCCATCCTCGACAGACGTCTGCCGGACATGGACGGCGTCGTTCTCTGCCAGCAGCTCAAAGCCGATCCGTCGCTGCGCAACCGCTACATCATCATGCTCACCGGCGAGGACGATCAGAAGGACAAAATCCAGGGCCTCGACCTCGGCGCCGACGACTACATCACCAAGCCGTTCCAGTATCCCGAGCTGATGGCGCGCATCCGTGCCGGCAAGCGCATCGTCGATCTGCAGAAGGAGCTCGTGGAAAGCAACCGGCGACTGGAGCTGCTTTCGATCACCGACGGCCTGACGAAGCTTCACAATCACCGCCACTTTCAGGACGAGTTGTTGCGCGCGTTCGAAGAGTCGGCGCGTTATGAGCGGCCGCTGTCGCTGGCCATCGTCGACCTCGACTTTTTCAAGAAGGTCAACGACACGTACGGCCATGCGACGGGCGACGAAGTCTTGAAAACCATCTCGAAGATCTTCCAGCAATCGATCCGCACCACCGACCTTGCGGCGCGCTACGGCGGCGAAGAGTTCGCGTTGATGCTGCCCGAAACGGCGCTGAGCGACGCCATCAACTTCGCTGAAAAAATCAGGGAGCTCGTGGAAGGAACGCGCATCGACACGCAGGCTGGAACGATCTCCGTCACCGTCAGCATCGGGGTGGCCACCGTGCCGCATCCGCGCATCCACTCGCCGAAGGAGCTGATCGTCGCCGCCGACAAAGCGCTGTACCGAGCCAAGAAAAACGGCCGGAATCAGGTGCAGGCGGAACGGCGCAGCGATCCGGATCGAGTGCGCGTTGTGAAGGGAGAGGGTACGGCGGCGTGAAGAATTGACAATTGACAATGGACAATTGACAACGAGAACCAACCAGCCGTCCGGCAGTTAGCTAGTCGCCAAGCTAGTCGCCAATCAGCAGTCCGGCAGTGAGTTGGTTTTCGTTGTCAATTGTCAATTATCCATTGTCAATTGCCTTGTCTCACACCGCCAGCTCTTTCACCCGCCGGTCGACCTCCGCACGCAGGTTGAACACGTGCTGCTGGATCTTGTCGTCGATCCCGGGCTGCGCGCCGTCTGTCGCTCGAAGCTCGACCGCTTTCTCCAGTTCGGCGGCGTCCGTCGAGATGCGCTGAAAGCCGTAGCTGCCGCCGGAGCCTTTCAGTTGATGTGCGAGATACGTCAGGCGTTCGAGCACTTCAGCCGACTGCTCGGCTTCCAGTTTTTCCTGGATCTCGCGGACTTTTTCGTCCGCCTCCGCGAGAAATTCGCGCTTCAACTCATCAAGTTCCAGATCAACCATCATCGTCGGGCCCCGCCCGGCTCCTGCACGCGATATGCCGCACGCCGCGCCGGACCGCTATGATTTCGGTGATGACGGTCTCAACCCTCGCCGTGCCGCGCGCCGCATTTTCCATCGAAGAGCCGTGGCTGATTCCAAAAGAATGCGAACGTGTCGCGTTGCGCCGGAGCACCGACGGCGGCGATCCGAGGCAAGCGACGTCGGTCGCGGCCTACTACGACGACGACTTTCTCACCGTCGTCTTCGAGGCTGACGACGACGCCATCGTGGCCACGTTGCTCGGACACGACGAACCGCTGTGGCAGGAAGACGTCTTCGAAGTGTTCCTCGCGCCCGATGGGCTCACTCCCTATTTCGAGATCGAGGTCAATCCACTCGGCACGACTTTCGACGCGCGGATCGATTCGCCCGACGGCGTGCGTGCCACGATGACGACTGACCTCGCCTGGACCTGCGACCCACTGTTCGCTTTCTTGCGCCTCGACGACAATCGTGAGCTCCGGGCCGTCCTTCGAATCCCCTTCCGAGCGATGGGACGTTCTCCGAAATCCGGTGAGCAATGGCGCGGAAACTTCTATCGCATCGATCGCAGCGGCACGCATGGAGATGACTTCAGCGCCTGGCAGCCGCCGATGAAAACGCCTCCCGACTTTCACGTTCCGGCTGCGTTCGGCACCCTTTTGTTCACATGAGCCAATTGCAGCTAACCTCTTGTATTACAGGGAATTCATTCGACATTTTCTGATTTGTAATCGGCATCCCTGCCGTAACGCATTATGTTGATCGTCGGCCAAGGACCCCGTTCTCAACTCATGAATGTTCGGATTTCCCATTTTCTCATTGCGGCTCTTCTTGTCGCTCCGGCAGCGCTCGCCGACGACACGAGGATGTGCGGTTCCACGGCGCGCGAATGCGAGCAGGCCATCCGGCAGCTTTCCAGCGGACGCCGCTACCTCGGCGCGTCCATTCAAGAGCTGAATCCCGGAATCAGAGTCAAGGCCGTCAACGAAGACGGCCCCGCCGAACGCGCTGACCTTCGCCCTGGCGACCGGCTGATGTCCATCAACGGTCACGGCACGCGCGCGGCGAGCATCAAGGAATTCAAACAGGTTCTTTACGACGCCAAGGAAACCGGCGTGCTTTGGATCATCGTGCAGCGCGACGGCATCCTGAAAAAGATCTACGTGCGGTTGGAGCCGTACACGAAAACGCAGATCGACAAGATGGTGGCGCAGCACCTGGCGCAGTTCCACGCCATCGCCGCCACGGCGCCGCAACAATAATGGTGAGACATGCTCCGTGCCTTGATGGCGAAGTGGAAGGGCAGCGCCCACGCGGGTGACCGGCCCAATCACGTCTCGGCCATCCTGATCCCGTTCCTCATCGTCACCGCCGGTCTGGCCGTTCTGGCGTGGCGCTCGTACGTGCTCTCCGAACGGATGGAGCGCGGCGTCAACACTCTGGCCATGCAGTACGCCGGTTATGCCGCGGACATCGGCGCCCGCCGCATCGATAGTGCCGTCGGCGCCGAGCTGTTCCGGGCCTCGGAAGAGTGGCGGAAAACCGAGCGGCGCTCGCCTTCGGGCATCGAACTACGAAAGTGGATTCACGACAACGACTGGATCATTTCCGCGCTCTACGTTCCGGACGAGGATCCATCGAGCGCCATCTTCGCCATCGCACCGTCGGGTGCCACGCGTTCCGGTGCGCGGCTGACGAGCGAGGTTTACTCATCGAGCGGCACCGTGCGCTACACCTACGATCCTTCACTTCTACTCGCCCGCGTACGGCCCGCTCTCGCGCAACAACCTCTCGTGCATGCGGTTGGCTTATCGCAGGAAGCACAGGTTTCGGTGATCGCGAATCCATCCGCGACCGGCGCGATCAAGAGCGAGCATGGCTACGCGTTCATCGCGCCGCTGGCCGCGCCTCTCTCGTCGTACGCCATTCGCGGGTGGGTCGAGACCGGCTACGGCACCTCGGGTTGGGAGAACGCGCGGCTGATCAGTCTCCTGCTCAGCGCCATCGCTCTCCTGCTCACCGCGCTCGGCCTCTTCCTGGCGATGCGTGGTCTCACGCGCGAAGCGGACACGATGAAACTGCGCGGCGCGCTCGTCGCCAATGTCTCGCACGAATTGCGGACGCCGCTGTCGATGATCCGCCTCGGCGCCGAGACGCTCAAGCGCGGCGCGAACCGGCTCCCGGAGAAGCAGCGCCACGAGATCGAAGACTCGATTCTGCGCGAGGTGCTGCACCTCTCGCACTTAGTCGAGAACGTGCTCGACATCGCCCGCATCCAGAACAACAGCGCCCGCGCGCTGGCCTTCACGCCGGTCTATCCGCGCGATCTCCTCACGTCGCTCGTATCGACCTATGAATCGTGGGTGCGCAGCCGCGGGTTCGAGATCAGGCTCCACATCGACGACACCGTCGACGAGCAGTCGTGGGATCGCGACGCCGTCTCCCGCGCCGTCCTGAATCTCATCGACAACGCCACGAAGTACTCCGGCGACAAGAACAAACTGATCGACGTGGTGCTGCGCCAGAACACGCAATCGATCATCATCGAAGTGCGCGATCACGGGCTCGGGATCGATGCCGATGACCTCACGCACATCTTCGAGCCGTACTTCCGCGCGCACTTTTCCGATACGCAAACCCGGCGCGGCGCCGGACTCGGGCTGACGCTCGTGCAGCAGATCATTGCCTCGCACGGCGGCACGATCGAGGTGGAGTCGAAACCCGGCACCGGCTCGACGTTCCGTCTAGTTTTCCCGCGGCCCCAATCGTCGCAGACTGCATCCCTGGCGCAGCTCGCACCACAAACGTTCTAGAAACTCTCGCCGTACAACGCCCGTAAGCACCAGCGGAGACTCGCGAATGACAAAGATTCTGGTCGTGGAAGATGAAGCCGGACTCCGGCAGGGACTCGAAATCAATCTCCGCATGGAGAATTACGAGACGGCGCTCGCGGCCGACGGTGAGGAGGCGGTGCGCATGTTTCACGCCGAATCGCCCGATCTCGTGTTGCTCGACCTCATGCTGCCGAAGAAGAGCGGATTCGAAGTTCTCGATCACATCCGCAAGTTCTCGAAGATCCCGGTCATTCTTCTGACCGCGCGCGGCCAGGAGACGGACAAGGTTCGCGGCCTGCGCGGCGGCGCCGACGACTACATCACCAAGCCGTTCGGTCTTCAGGAGCTCTTCGCCCGCATCGATGCCGTCATGCGACGCAGCGACGCCACATCGCTCACCACCAAGACCATCTGCGAAGACACGCTCATCAAGCTCGACCCTTCCACACGCGAGGCGTCGGCCAAAGATCAGAAGCTCAAACTTTCGCCGAAAGAGTTCGACCTCCTCATGTACCTCTTCCGCAACAAGGAGCGCGTCGTGCCGCGCGATGAGCTCCTCTCGCGCGTCTGGAACTATCGCGTCGACCTCAATCTCAACAGCCGCACGGTCGACACGCACGTCACCCGCCTTCGCCGCAAATTACAGAAAGCCGTCGGCACCGATGCCGCGGTGATCGTCGCCGTCGCCAAGATTGGATATCGCTACCTCGGCGAGGCGACGGCGGCGTAATGAACGCCAGGTGACGTAGGTCGGACTCTCCAGTCCGACAACACGGGCTAAGTCGGACTAGAGAGTCCGACCTACGTTCCCGTCGTTGACTTTCCACAAGATCAGTCATACGTTTCTTCACCAATGCATTTCACATCTTGTTGCCGCCGCCATACAGGTCCGTTCGAGCGAACGTAGGCGCGTCAACAGCTACTTTTTCGAATGAGACCCGGGCGTACCGCTCGGGTCTTTTGTTTTAGGAGGAAACATGCACGGGAAGATCTACAACAACATCACGGAGCTGATCGGACGTACGCCGCTGGTGCGGCTCAATCGCATCGTGCCCGCGGGCGCGGCCGAAGTCATCGCCAAGCTCGAGTCATTCAATCCGCTCTCGTCGGTCAAAGATCGCATCGCCATTTCGATGGTGACTGAGGCGGAGAAGGCGGGCGAGATCAAACCGGGTGTGTCGACGATCGTCGAAGCCACCAGCGGCAATACCGGAATCGGACTCGCCTTCGTTGCGGCGGCACGCGGTTACAAGTGCACGCTGATCATGCCGGACACGATGTCGGTCGAACGCCGGAAACTTCTGCAGGCACTTGGCGCGGAGCTGATCCTCACGCCCGGACCGAAGGGCATCAAGGAAGCGCAGAGGGTGGCCGAGGAGTATGCGGCGAAGACGGAGGGGGCATGGCTGTCGCGGCAGTTCGAGAACCCGGCGAACCTCAAGGTCCATCGCGAGACCACCGCGCAGGAGATCCTTCGCGACACACAGGGCCGCGTCGACGCCGTCGTTGCAGGCGTCGGCACCGGCGGCACCGTCACCGGCATCGGCCAGATCTTCAAGAAAGAGAAGCCGAAGACGCTCATCGTCGCCGTCGAGCCGGTCGAGTCGCAGGTGCTCAAGGGCGGCACGCACAGCCCGCACAAACTGCAGGGAATCGGCGCCGGCATGATCCCGGCGATCTACGACGCCAACGTCGTCGATCGCATCGTCGACGTGTCGTGGGACGACGCATCGGCAACGGCGCGGCGCTTGTCGAAGGAGGAAGGCATCTTCGTCGGCATTTCCTCCGGCGCAATTGCCTGGGCGGCGATCGAGATCGCCAAAGAGCTCGGTGAAGGAAAACGCGTCGTCGTCGTCCTTCCCGACACCGGCGAGCGTTAC
>DATAMS010000663.1:0-2288 GCA_036260495.1 Thermoanaerobaculia bacterium | reverse complement strand
CCATGTTCTGCTCGAGCAAACCAAGGCTGTGAAGAAGCTGGCCGGTGGTGAGATTTTCGTCGGGTGAGACAACATCGCGCAGGTGTTTTCCGATCAGACCCTGGTCGCGATATCCGAGCATCACCGCGGCCGCGTGATTGGCCACGCGAATCTTTCCCTCGAGATCGACGACGATCACCGCGCCCTTCATCGTCGCCAGAATCTGGCTGGCCGCATACTCGGGCGTGAGGTCGACGAGCCGGTAACGCCACACCGCATGCGCGGCAATGGCAACGAACGCAAGTACCGGCACGAAGCCGAACGGAGGCACGTTTATCCCGATCGCCGGCAGGAAGTCGATGCCGGACAACATGGCCACGCTGAACGCGATCACAAGCGCGCGGGCGCGGTCGCGCTCGATTCCGTCGCTCGACTGCATCACGCGCCAGAGCATCCGGATCGCCAGCACGAACATGGCGCTGAAAACCGTGATCCACGAGAGGTTGTAGGTGGGTCCGATCGGAAAGAACCCCCACTCGAACTGCCGCACGCCGCTGATGAAATACGGCGTCGCCAGCTGTAACAGCGCGATGCCGCCGCAGAACATCCAGCAGAAGAGAATGTGATTGCGCAGCGCGCGGCGCCGGCTCGTATAGGACGCCGCAAAGTGAAACGTCGCGGCCGGAAGGATGCTGGAAAACGCACCGCCGATGCGCGCGAAGATCAGCGCATTCAGAGCGCTGGCGGCGTTGTACATCAGTCCATAGAAGCAGAGCCACCCACTGGCAGCGACCGTCAGAACGAAGAAGAGGCGGACGACGAGCGTAACGCGCGTCCGCGCCAGAACGGCGGTGCCGAGGATGAGAATCGCCGCGGAAGTGAAAAGCGTGGCCACCGCGAGCGCACTGGCGGCACGGTCAGGAAACTGTATGAGGGCGACGACAAAATGCTCGATGCGCCAGTGTAACCCGAGAGAGCAACGGTGTAACCCGAGTGGCGCGCGACGTTCATCACAGGCGCTTGTGCGCAACGCCACCTTCGCATCATTTCGTCGCGTGGACACTCACACGATGCAAACGATTGCACCGACGGCGCCGCATTTCGCGCAGCGGCTCTCTCTCCTCGGCACCGAAAACCCATTCCGAATTGCCCCGCTGATCTGTGAGATCGAGCAGCGCGGTGACCGCGTCATCAAATGCCACGTCGGCGAACCGGACTTTCCGCTGCCCGCGCACATCGCTCACGAAGTCAAGCGACAAATCGACCTCGGCATGACGCATTACGGCGATCCGCAAGGCATCGCGTCGTTTCGCGCCACGGTCGCGCGCGAGGTGGGCGACGCTCGCGGAATCACGATCACGCCCGACCGTGTCGTGATCCTGCCCGGTGCCAAGCCGCCCATCGGAATGGCCCAGCACATCTACTGCGATCCCGGCGATGAGGTCATCTATCCCAGTCCCGGCTTTCCGATCTACGAAGCGTTCACTCGTTTCATCGGCGCCGTGCCTGTGCCGCTTCATCTTCGCGAAGAGAACGGATTCACATGCGGAGCGGCGGAACTGGCGCCGCTCATCACCGACCGCACGAAGCTCATCTACCTCAACTTTCCGTCGAACCCCACCGGCGGTGTTGCCACGCGCGAGCAGCTCGCCGAGCTGGCCGATGTCATTCTCCGGCGCGCGCCCGACGATGTCCGCGTTTACTCCGACGAGGTGTACGAGCGCATGCTCTTCGATGGCGCGCGCCATCACTCCATCGCCTCGGTGCCCGGAATGCAGGAACGGACGATCATCGTCTCCGGCGTCTCGAAGACGTACGCATGGACAGGCGGCCGCGTCGGGTGGGCGATTCTGCCGACAGTCGAAGAGGCGCAGGCCTTTCTGAATCTCAATATCAACTATCTTTCGTGCGTCTCCGGCTACAACCAGCTCGGTGCGAAGCTGGCCCTCGAGTCGCCGGAGAGCGAGCCAGCGCTCGCGGCGATGATCGCCGAGTTTCAGCATCGGCGTGACGTGCTCGTGGAGCAGCTCAACGCGATTCCCGGAATTCACTGTCCGACGCCGAAGGGCGCGTTCTATCTCTTTCCGAACATCGCCGGCCTCTGCGCGCGCGTCGGCGCGATCGATGCCTGGAACGACCTTCCGCGCGATGTGCGCGAAGCAACGTCGCCCGCCACGCTCTTCCAGCGCTTCTTACTTTCGGTTTATCACGTGGCGACCGTGGACCGGCGCTCGTTCGGCGCAATCGGCAGCGAAGGCAAACACTACCTTCGCATTTCGATTGCCACCGGCCTGGATGATCTGAACGAG
>DATAMS010000662.1:0-4529 GCA_036260495.1 Thermoanaerobaculia bacterium | reverse complement strand
CATTCGCAACCGCGGCTCGGTCATCTCGCGCGATCGGATTTTGTCAGAGGTTTGGCAGATGAGCGATGACGTGGAGACGAGGACGGTCGATGCGCACATCCGCAACCTGCGCAAGAAAATCGGCACGGAGCGGATCACGACGGTGGTGGGATTCGGGTATCGGTACGATCCGCCGGGTTGATCCGCAGATTACGCAGATGAGCGCAGATGAAGGAAGATCTGCGGACATCTGCGCAATCTGCGGATGGTAACTACGAACCATGTTCCTTGCCGCAGTCATCATCGCCATCGCCGCAATCGGATGCGCCGCCGGATTCGGGACGCTCTGGTCACGCACGCGCAACGATGTCCGGCGCCTTGCGGACAGGCTCGGGCGTGAGGACGGCGAAGCATCCGCATCGCTCGATGTCGACTCCTTCGGCGCGCTCGATGAGATCGCATCGCGCATCTACCGATCCCGCGCGGAGCTTGCCCGCCGCGTTGCAGCAGCCGAGTTTCAGAACGCGCTGCTGCAACAGATCATGAACGGCATGGGCGAGGGCGTACTGGCCATTGACCGGCAGCGCCGCGTCGTCCTTGCCAATCGCCGGTTCGCGGGCATGTTCAATCTCGATGCGGGATTCGTCGGACAGCCGTTGTCCGCTGTTCTTCGCAACGAGGCCATCCTCTCTGGTTTCGATCGCGCGCTCGATCGCACGACGAACTCCGCCGATTCGGCGAGCCGTTTCTCGATCCGCAGCGGCATCGAGGAGCGGACGATCGAGATGCGCGCCTTTCCACTGCCGTCGCACGATCTCGCAGCGGTCGCGCTCTTCATCGACGTCACGCGCGTCGAGCGGCTCGAAGAACTGCGCCGCGAGTTCATCGCCGACTTTTCGCATGAGGTCCGAACGCCGCTCGCTGCCCTCAAGTCCGCCGTCGAGACGTTCGAGTACGACCGGCATCATCTGACCGAAGAGCAGGACGGACAGCTCCGCCGCATCATGACGCGCCAGTTAGCGCGGCTCGAGCGTCTGGCGCAGGATCTCTCGGAACTGAGCCACATCGAAGCCGGCGATCTGAGTCTGGAGCGTGCCGAGATCGATCTGCGCCGCCTCGTCGAAGATCTGTGCGAAGACTTTCGCGACCGCGCGGCGCAGAAGCAACTGCGATTCGCCGTCAGCGGCGACGGCGCGCGCGTTCACGGTGACGCCATGCGCATCCAGCAGGCCATCTCCAACCTTCTCGACAACGCAATCAAATATGGTGGCGAAGGAACGTCGATCGACATCGAAGTGACGGCCGGACCCGACTCCGGCATCGTCCGCATCACCGATCACGGCGAAGGAATCCCGCCCGAAGAGCGCGACCGCATCTTCCACCGCTTCTACCGCATCGACAAAAGCCGCTCCCAGGAAATCGCCGGCACCGGCCTCGGCCTCGCCATCACCAAACACCTCATCCTCCAGCACCGCGGAAACATCGAAGTGGAAAGCGACCCGGGAAGCGGAGCGACGTTTGTGGTGACGCTGCCGAAGTAGCTGTGGCCTCGGGGGGCGCGGGTTTTGGATAGAGAAAGCGAATGTTGAATGTTCAGTGTTGGATTGTTGGATGTTGAATGTTGAATGAAACCAACCTCGGAGCAGTCAGATGCTCAGGGGCGGGCGACACATTCAGCGTTGAGTTGAGTGTTGAATTGAATGAACCCCACCTCGGGTGTGGTCAGTTTTGGATCGGGCAATCCATTCAACATTCAACACTCAACATTGAACATTTCGCTTCTCTGGCCCAATTGAATCCGCTAAAATCCACCCGGCGACTGACTCTCGCCAAACCTCCTGAGACCTTCCCCAGCGAAGGTCCGATGCGGAGGCAAAGGGGGGCGTACTCCCGGGTCGGGTACTTGCGAACCTTCGTTCGAGGGCTTCGCTGCTGGGAGCGGTGCTCGCGAACGTGAACGAAGGAGATTTTCGCGATGCCCCAGCAGAAAGACTTCAAACGCGTCGTCCGTACGCGCATGCAAAAGACCGGCGAGTCGTACACCACCGCGCGTCTTCATCTCGTCAAGAAACAAGCGCTCGCGGAGCCTGTCGCTCCTCCCGAGAATTACGCCGCGCTGGCAAAGCTCAGCGATGAATCGGTGAAGAAGGCCACCGGATTCGGTTGGTCGAAATGGGTCGTCGCCCTCGACAAAGCCGGCGGCAAAGAGATGTCACATCCTCAGCTCGTCGCGCACACCCGCGAGACGTACAACACGCCCGGCTGGTGGACGCAGATGGTCGCCGTCGGCTACGAGCGCATCCGCGGCCTGCGCGCGCAAGGCCAGATGCGCAGCGGCGACTGGTCGGTGACCAAGAGCAAGACGATCAACGTTCCGTTGGCGAAGCTCTACGCCGCGTTTAGCAATGCCCGCACGCGCGCAAAGTGGTTGCCCGGTGTAAAGCTGACGGTCCGCGGCGGCACGCCAAACAAGACGATGCGGTTGCGATGGGAAGACGGCTCACCGATCGACATCGGCTTTTACGCGAAGGGTGAATCGAAAAGCCAGGTCGCACTCGAGCACCGCAAGCTCGCCACAAAAGCCGAAGCCGATCGCATCCGCGCGTTTTGGAGTGAACGGTTGGACGCATTAGTAGCAATGTTTTAGTTTTCGGATTTGGTGGAGCGCTCGTTAGTTGCGCCCCCTCATCCGCCTTCGGCACCTTCTCCCCCGCAAAAAAGCGCGGGGGAGAAGGCTCTCGATTGAGGAGTGTTGAAGTTTGGCAGGAGGTCGCTTTGAAGTGAGGGAATGAGGAAAAATCGTTCGCGCTTCGACACCCGACACCCGACACCCGACACCCGACACCCGACACCCGACACCCGACACCCGACACCCGAAGTCACTCCTCCCGAATCTCCACATTCGTCGCCGGCGCCGGAGCGAGATTCC
Organism: Thermoanaerobaculia bacterium; assembly: GCA_036260495.1. Classification (GTDB taxonomy): domain Bacteria; phylum Acidobacteriota; class Thermoanaerobaculia; order Gp7-AA8; family Gp7-AA8; genus JADGNZ01. The sequence continues at coordinate 1,621 of DATAMS010000662.1, read as the reverse complement.
CATCGTCCCACGGCAGGATCCCGCGCTTGATGTAGATCGGACGCACGTGCTCCGCCAGCATCGCCCGACGCATCGCGAACCAGATACCGCCGATCAGACAGAAGAGTGCACCGTAGAAGATCGTCATCTCCGCGCCGATGCGCTCGGCGACGATTCCGGACAGCAGACTTCCGATCGGCTGCATGCCCATGATCGCTACCGAATAGAACGCCATCACGCGACCGCGCAGATTCTCGTCGACGACCGTCTGCAGGATCGTATTCACCGACGCCGCCTGCACCATGATTCCGGCGCCGACGATCGGCAGCAGCATCGCCGACAACCAGAGCGAGCGCGAAAACGAGAACGCGATCAGGCCGAGGCTGAGGGCGGCGTTGGCGGCGACGATGACCTTGCCGAGGCCGAGGACGGAGTGACGAGAGGCGAGGTAGATCGTTCCCGCCAGCGCGCCGATGCCGGATGCCGTCATCAGAATGCCGAGGGTGTGCGGACCGCCGTGCAGGACCTTCGAAGCGATGACCGGCATCAGCGTCGCGTACGGCATCGCCATCACCGCGGCCAGAGCAACGATCAGCAGCAACGCGCGCACCGGCGCGAAGCCGGCCACGTACTTCCATCCTGTTCGAAGCTCTTCGAGCATTCGTGTATCGACTCTCGCGCGTGGCGCCGGCGTACGCTGCATCATCAGCAGGGAGATGATCACGGCGATGTACGAGATCGCGTCGGCGCCGAAGCACCATCCTTCGCCGACGGTGGCGATGAGCAGTCCTCCGATCGACGGCCCGATGATGCGCGAGGCGTTGATCATCGACGAGTTGAGCGCGATGGCATTCGGCAGGTCTTCGCGGTCGCTGACCATCTCCACGACGAAGGCCTGCCGCGCCGGCGTGTCGAACGAGTTGATTACCCCTTGCACGAGCTGCAGCACGATGATCTCGGCCACCGTGATCACATGCGTCAGCGCCAGCACCGCCAGAGCGGCCGACTGCAACGCGGAGAGGATTTGCGTGATGACGAGGATGCGATGCCTGTCCCACCGGTCGACGAGCACGCCCGCGATTGGCGCGAGAATCAGCAGCGGAATCTGACTGCAGAATCCGACGATGCCGAGGAGGAGCTCCGAGCCGGTGAGGCGGTAGACCAGCCAGCTCGTGGCGATGCGCGTGATCCACGTGCCGATGAGCGAGATGCTCTGCCCGCCGAAGAAGAGCCGGTAGTTGCGATGCCGGAGTGCGCGCGTAATCCGATTCAAGCGACCCACTCCTCGCAATTGATGTTCCCGCCCCCCTCGGCTAGAATCGCGCGCCACGGAAATTTCGACGCGCCCGCCGCGTTAGTTCCCGTACCCTGCCGCAGCCGGGCAGCCAGCCAGAAACATCGTGGGGCCGTAGCTCAATTGGGAGAGCGCCTGAATGGCATTCAGGAGGTCGACGGTTCGATCCCGTTCGGCTCCACCATCAATCCCCTTTACACATCAACTGTTTAGAAGCATCCCCCTAACCCTATCGCGGGGTCCCCAGCGGACTCTGCGGCTGGCCGCGCGGCTAGTTTCCGCGGCGGGGCCTCCGTTCCGCCACATTCGGCGGATCTCCCGGCTTCGCTCGACATGATGGTGCCGGAG
>DATAMS010000620.1:0-4268 GCA_036260495.1 Thermoanaerobaculia bacterium | reverse complement strand
CCATCTTCAATCCCCGTTACCGGTTCGAAACGTTCGTCGTCGGCAAATCGAACGAACTTGCCTTCGCCGCGTCGAAATCGGTCGCTGAAAATCCCGCCGGCTCCTTCAACCCGCTCTTCATCTACGGCGGCGCAGGCCTCGGCAAAACCCATCTCATCCAGGCAATCGCGCAGCAGCTTCGCGACACGACTCCCGGCGCGAAGATCGTCTACACATCCGCGGATTCTTTCGTCACCGACTTTATTACTTCGATCCGCTACGACCGGATGCAGCAGTTCCGCGACCGTTATCGAAAAGTTGACGCTCTCCTCCTCGATGACATCCAGTTCATGGCCAACAAGGAACAGACGCAGGAGGAGTTCTTCCACACCTTCAACGCCCTTTACGAGACACGGCGACAGATCGTCTTCACGTCCGACGCGCCGCCAAAAGAGATCCCCACACTCGAGGACCGCCTTCGTTCCCGCTTTGAATGGGGATTGATCGCCGACATCCAGCCACCTGACCTCGAGACGAAGGTGGCAATCCTCCGCAAGAAAGCCGATGAGAAGAAGCTCGACCTTCCGCACGATGCCGCACTTTTTGTCGCGGAGCGCGTACGCACGAACATCCGCGAGCTGGAAGGACTGCTCAACCGCATCGAGGTCTTCGCCTCGATGGCGGGGAAGAAACTCTCGCTGGAGCTCGTGAAGGAAGCACTCAAGGAGCTGCTGTCGAAAGACAACAAGCCGATCACGGCGTCCGAAATCTCACGCGTCGTCGCCGCTCACTACGGAACGACCGTCACGAATCTAAAGTCGAAGTCCAACGCCAAAACGGTCGCCTTCCCACGCCAGGTCGCGATGTACATCTGCAAGCATCTGACGGATCTCTCCTATCCCGAGATCGGACGCTTCTTCAACGACAAGCATCACTCCACGGTCATGTACTCGGTCGAAAAGATCGACGAGAAAATGCAGAACGATCCTCAGTTCGCGCGCGTGCTCGACGGCCTGATGAAGCAGTTTCGATGAGCGCCTCGCTCTCTCGTAAAACGCTTTCCACAGCACCTGCGGAAACGTCCATCGAAAACCTGCGGAGAAAAACGATCGCAGACGACTTGCTCGCAACGACTGCGGAAAACGCGAACGTTCTCCTTCGTTTTTCCGCATCGAAACCCGCAGTTTTGAACCGGAAGGAACTGCTATACTTTCGAAACCTTTGCAGTGTGATGCCGAGTTTTTCCGCACGCATTCACTGCTTCCACTACTAAGAATAAAGAATTGGTTTTGAAGGAAGAAGACATGGAGCTGACCGTCGCAAAGGCCGATCTTCAGAAAGAGCTGCAACTTTGCCAGGGAGTCGTCGAAAAGCGCTCGACGATTCCGATTCTGTCGAACGTGCTGCTCCGCGCGGCTGACGGCCGCCTGCAGATGGCTGCCACCGATCTGGACGTGACGATCCTCAGCTCCTGCGCGGCCCGCGTGACCACGCCGGGCGGCGTCACGATCGAAGCGAAACGACTCTTCGACATCGTTCGCTCGCTTCCCGATGACGACGTTCACATCACACTGCAGGAGAACAACTCGCTGCTGCTCGATTGCGGCACCGCGAAGTTCCGGCTCCTCGGATTGCCCGCCGAGGATTACCCGACGCTGCCGACGGTGAATGCGACCGAGGCGTATGACATCCCACTCGACGAATTGAAGACGATGGTCGCAAAAGTGAAGTTCGCGATCACGCACGAAGAGACGCGCTTTCAGTTGAACGGTGCGTTACTGAAGATCCAGCCGGCGAAGATGGAGATGGTGGCGACCGATGGTCACCGCATGGCCCTCATCAACTTCCCGCAAGGCAACAACGGCACGAAAAAAGGAACCGATCTCACGATCCTGATTCCTCGCAAAGCGCTCGAAGAGATCATGCGCCTGGAGCCCGGCGAAAACGGGATGGTTCGTTTCGGCGTCTCCGAAAATCACCTTTTCTTCGAAGCCGCGGAGCGCCGCCTGCTCGCGCGCATGATCGACGTCAACTTCCCGAACTACATGGAAGTCATCTCCCGCGACAACGACCGCAAGGTGCTCGTCGATCGAGAGCGTTTGCTCTCGACCATCCGCCGCATCTCGCTCGTCGCCAACGAGCGGACGCGCGCCGTGCGCTTCGATTTCGCGCCTGGCAAATTGACCGTGTCGTCGACGAATCCCGAGCTTGGCGATGCGCGCGAAACGGTTCCCATCGACTACGCCGGCAATCCGTTCTTCGTCGGTCTCAACGCGGCATACGTCACCGACTTTTTGAGCGCGGTCGACACGCAGCAGGTCTCGCTCGATCTGAAGGACGAAAACAGCCAATGCATCGGCCGTCCTTCGGCCAACGACGCGGACATCGCGTACGAATACCTGTACGTCGTGATGCCGATGCGTTTGACTGCGTGAGGCGGTCACGGATCGTGAGCTCTGGAGGTCGGGGCTCGAACGTTCCGTGATCGATTAGATGCGGGGCGTCATTCCGCGACATTCTCCAATGCACGACGGATGAATTCGTCGGCCATGAACATTCCGGCTGCGATCAGATCATCGATCAAAGGGCGTGCGCGATCGATGTGACGTTTCTTCTTTGAACGAAGAACCACACCGAGCGAGCCGATAACGGCAACACCATGAGCTTCAGCACAACGCCGCGCCGCTCGATCATCGAGAACGGCCCATCTCGCCGTGCCGGCGGAGTGCGCGATCACTTGCGACTCACCCGCCCCGAGGTCCCAACGCTCGATACTCGGCATGACCGGGACATCGTGAGCTCGGAATTGTGATGCCTATTGAAGTGCCACAGCCGCCGATGGGTCCTTGGTCTGACCGGCGCGAACTTCTTCGATGACGGCGCTTGGAATCAGAATTACGGAAGTGAGGCGCTCGATCAGATCGAGCCGGCCGATGCGTGAGAAAAGAATCAGCGGTGAGGCATTGACCACCCATATCTCACTCACGATGGATCTCGTCCCGCAGTTCCTCGTCCGTCAGTTGCACGACGGGGATCCGGCGACGCGAGAGCTCGTCGATGAATTCAGCGCGACTCGCACCCGCGACCTCGGCCGCTTTCGACTGTGAGAGCTCGCCGCGCGAGTACCAGAGCAGCGCTGCCGCAACGCGCATCTCCTTCACAAACTCGGTTGGCGCGAGGCGGAGCGCCGACAGCGCGCCTTCTGGCATTTCGAAGGTTATCGTAGGCATGCCCTTGGCCCTATCCAGCATCAGGATACCGGCGGTGGCGGCCGGCAGCAAACGGTTGGTTCCTCTACCGATTGTCAGCCGGGCAGTTGAAACCTTGGTTGCCGGAAAGGATTTGAACCTGCGACCTTTGGGTTATGCGTCCAAAATGCGTGGACCCTCGTGATTCTTCATAGTCTGACAACCCAGGCGTTCCGCAACCTCGCCGCCGAAGAGGTCGCGTTTCACGAGCACGTCAACATCGTCGTCGGGCGCAATGGGCAGGGGAAGACCAACCTGCTCGAGGCGATCTACTTTCTGGCGACGACGAAATCGTTTCGCACATCACGCGTGGCCAGCCTTTTCGCGTTTGGCTCGCCCAGCGTCTTCGTCTCCGGCCAGATGCATCGCTTCGGCGTCGACAAGACTCTTTCCGTAGGTCTGGAAACTGGCGAGACGCGGCGGCGCGCGTTGCTGATCAACGGGGAGCGCGTGCCGCTGGCGGTCTACGTCAACGCCATGAGTGTCTTCGCCTACTCGTCCGCGCGGCTCGACATTCTGCGCGGCGCGCCGGAAGAGCGTCGCCGCTTTCTCGATCGCGGCATCGCCAGCATCGATCCAGGCTACCTCGAAGCCGTGAGTCGTTACGGACGTGTTCTCCGTCAACGCAATGCGCTCCTCGCGAGCGGCAATGCCTCGTCACTCGCTGCCTGGGATGCAGAGCTCATCGTCGCTGCAGCGCCGCTCCAGCACGGACGAGCCGTGTACGCAGAAGCGCTGGCGTCGTCGTTCGCGGCGATCGTCGCCGAGCATGGCTATCACATCGGAAATCTGTCGATCGCTTACAAGCCGAGCTCCGTTGACGATCTGGCGCGCATCCGCCGCGACGAGCTTCGCGCGCGCATGTCGCTCGTGGGACCGCAGCGCGACGTTCTCGAGTTTTCCGTCGATGGCAGACCGGCAGCCGAGGTGTTGTCGGGGGGCGAGCAGAAGATGGTGGTCTTGTTTCTGAAATTCGCCAAACTCGATCTTTTCCGGCGCCGTTTTGACGAGCCGGCGGTCTTTTTGCTGGACGACGTCGAT
>DATAMS010000491.1:0-19079 GCA_036260495.1 Thermoanaerobaculia bacterium | reverse complement strand
AACCCTCTCCGAGGAACTCGGCAACCTCACGACCCGGCAACCCTCTGCCGCAACTCGGCAACCTGACGACCCGGCAACCCTCTGCCGCAGCTCGGCAACCTGACGACCCGGCAACCCTCTGCCGCAACTCGGCAACCTGACAGCGCGGCAACCCATCACCGCAACGCTTCTTCGAGGGCCGTCGATGCATCCGTTTTTTCGTCGCGGTACTTCACGATGATCGGAGTCAGGGCATGGAGAGAGTGCTCCGTCGCGAAGTCGCTCCTCATCGGACGCGAACCTGGGATGACGACGGCGCCGTACGGAATCTCGAGCGGACGATCGGCGGTGCGGCGGTAGATCTGGCCGCGCACGGTGTCGTAAACCGGCGTCGATCCGGTGAGCACGACGCCGGCACCGATGACGGCGCGGCCGCGAACGATGGTGCCTTCGTAAATGCCGCAGTTGCCCCCGACAACGACGTCGTCTTCGATGACGACCGGAAGATTGCCGACCGGTTCGAGCACGCCGCCGATCTGCGCGGCGGCGGAAAGGTGAACGCGTTTGCCAATCTGCGCACAGGAGCCGACAAGCGCATGCGAGTCGATCATCGTGTCTTCGTCAACGTACGCACCGATGTTCACGTATGCCGGCGGCATCATCACCACGCCTCTGGCGATGAACGTTCCGCGCCGGATCGACGAGCCGCCCGGAACGATGCGGATGCCGTCCTGCGCGCGAAAGCGGCGCGTCGGAATCGTGTCTTTGTCGATGAACGAGAGCGTGCCCGACGCGAACTCCGTCGCGACGCCCGTGCGAAAGGCGAGCAGGATCCCCTCCTTCACCCAGGTCTGCGCGTGCCAGACGCCGTCTTCGTCGCGGACGGCGGCGCGGACCGAGCCCGCCTCCAGCTCGGCGAGGAAAAGGCCGATCGTGCGAACGGCTTCCATCCGATCCGTCTTCGGACCGATTGAGGCCAGCCGTTCTTCGATCGAGTTCGTCATGATGCAGCCGCCGTTTCGAGGAGTCCGCACTCCCGCAGAATGGCCTCCAGCTTCTCACGATTTCCTTTTGCGATCGGCGCGAGCGGCGAGCGGACGGTGTCGCTTTCGATGATGCCGAGGAGCTTGCAGGCGGTCTTGACGGGGATGGGATTCGACTCCATGAAGTTTCCGGTGAGCAGAGGCAGCACGCGGTAGTGAACCTGGCGGGCGGCGGGAAAATCGCCCCGCAATGCCGCGGTGACGAGCTCGCTCATCAAGCGCGGGATCTCATTCGAGGCGACGGAAACGAGACCGTCCGCGCCAGCGCCGATGAGCGCAAGCGTCCAGGCGTCGTCGCCGCTGAGAACGAGGAAGCCTTTCGCGCGGTCGCGGATGACCATCATGATCTGCTCGAGATTCGCCGACGCTTCTTTCACGCCGATGATGTTCGGAATCTCGGCGGCCATGCGCAGCGTCGTCTCCGCGGTCATGTTCACGCCGGTACGCCCGGGCACGTTGTACATGATCATCGGGAAGCCCGACTTCTTCTTCTCGATCGCCTCGGCCTGCATCCCGAAGTGGCGGCGCAGTCCGTCGGGCGTCGGCTTGTTGTAGTACGGCGTGATGGTGAGGACGCCATCGGCGCCGAGGTCGATGGCTTGCTCGGCCAGCTCGACGGCGCGCGCTGTGTTGTTGCTGCCCGCGCCCGCGAGCACCGGCACGCGCCCGTTCGCCTGACGCACGACCAGCTCGACGACGCGGCGATGTTCGGCCGCATTCAGCGCCGGATTCTCGCCGGTGGTACCGCAGGGAACGAGAAAATTGACGCCGCCCTCGATCTGAAAATCGACGAAGCGCGCGAGCGCATGCTCATCGAGCGCGCCACTGTCAGTGAAGGGCGTGATGAGAGCTGTGCCGAGTCCGCGAAAGGTCATGACAGCTCCAAAGGATGAAGGAGGAGGGATGAAGGATGAATCGTTCCTGAGGCTTTGCTATTCATCCCTCATCCTTCAATCTTCATCCTTCCGAAAACACCAGCTCTTCGAAGCGAAACAACCCTTTGCGTCCTCGCAAGAGCTGCGCCGCCATGACTGCGCCGCGGGCGAAACCGTCGCGGCTGCGGGCGCGATGCGAGATCTCGATGAGGTCGTCGGGCGAGTCGAAGAAAAGCGTGTGCAGGCCGGTCTCGCTGCCGACGCGCGAGGATGCGATTGGCGGCGTGAGCCTGCCATCGCTCCCTTCCTTCACGGCTGCGGCGATGCGCAGCGCCGTTCCGCTCGGCGAGTCTTTTTTCTGGTCGTGATGACGCTCTTCCATGCCGGCGGCGTATTCGGGAAAGTGGCCGACGAGCGCGCCCGCGCGCTGCGCCAGCGAGAAGACGACATTGGCGCCGGGCGAGAAGTTGGATGCGTACACGCAGCCGATTCCCGCTCGTTCCACGCGTTGTTTCACATCGTCGAGGCGATCGTTCCAGCCGGTGGTGCCGATGACGAGGCCGAGGTGGTTGTCGCAGGCGAGAGCGAGCGTGGCGTCCAGCGCGCTGGCGTGGGAGAAGTCGATCAAGACTTCTGCGTCAGACAGCGGCTCGTCGCGATCGACATCGAGAACGCAGACAACTTGGTGGCCGAGGTCCGTCGCTACTTTCTCGATCGTGCGTCCCATCTTGCCGTAGCCGTGAATGGCGATTTTCATACTGCCACCGCCTGCTCGAAGAGCGCGTGATGGATCCGTTTGATGACGTCGTCGGACTTGGCGTCGTCGATCACGATGCTGAGATTCAGCCCGGAACGTCCGAGCGAAAGCATCTGCATCGGAACCTCTCGTAAGGCCTCGAAAACCCGCGCGCCGATCCGGCTATCGCGCAGCAGGTTCCGGCCGACGATGGCGATGATGCACTGTCCATCGACGATCTCGACGCTGGCCAGATCGCGCAGACGCCGCTGCAGCTCATCGATGTCGTGTTTCTCGTCGACCGTGACCGTGACCGACACTTCCGAGGTGGCGATGAGATCGACGGAGATTTTCAGCTCTTCGAAAACGTGAAACAGGCGCGCCAGAAAACCGTGCGCGCCGAGCATCTTGTTCGTCGTCATGTGAACGAGCGTGACGTTGCGTTTGCGCGCGACCGAGCGCGGTCCGCTGGTCTGGCCGGGACCTTCGCGCGTGATCAACGTTCCCGGCGACGCCGGATTTTGGGTGTTGAGAACGCGCACCGGAATGCCTGCTTCGATCGCCGGTTCGAGCGTCCGCGGATGCAACTTCGCGCCGAACGAAGCCAGCTCCGCCGCCTCTTCGTGCGAAAGATGATCGATCACGCGCGCCGACGGCACGAAGCGCGGATCGCATGTCAGCAGGCCATCGACGTCCGTCCAGATCTGCACTTCACTTGCACCTACCGCGGCTCCGACGATAGCCGCGCTGTAGTCCGAACCGTTGCGCCCGAGGGTGGTGGTGGCGCCATCGACGGTGCGCCCGATGAAGCCGCCCATGACCGGAATGTGGTTCCGCTCCACGATCGGCAATAACGTCTTCCGCGCGGCGTCGGCAGTCAGATCCATGCGCGGTGTGGCGCCACCGAAGTGATCGTTCGTCCAGATCACATCCTCAGATTCGACGTGCTCTGCGTTCAGATTACGCATCATCATCGAATAGGTAAAAAGAACAGACGAGAGCTTCTCCCCGATCGACACGATCTTGTCGCGCGCCCGCGCCGTGACTTCGTGCAACAGGGTGACGCCGCGAAGGATCGTGTGGATCTCCTCGACCTGCTTGTCGAGCCGCTTGACGAAGGTGTCGAAGAAGTCGAATTTCTGCTGCACAAGCCGCATGGCCACGTCTTCATGACGCTGCCGGATGCGATCGATGATCTCGTTGACGCGATCCCCATCGCCATCGCGCGCCGCATCCGTTGCCGCGACAAGATCATTCGTAACGCCGGACAGCGCAGACACAACAACGATCGGCTGCAACTCCCGCCGCTCGGCGACGATGTCGATCGCATTCGCCACACGCTCTGCGTCGCCGACCGAGGTACCCCCGAATTTGATGACGATCATGGGCGGCGACCGGGCTGGTTGGTGGGGATGGTGGTTAGTGAATTAGTGATTAGTCGATTAGAGATGAGCGGATTAGAGATCAGGGGATTAGAGATCCGTGGATCGGGAACCCCCAATCTCGAAATTTCCAGCGTCGTCCTCCCATCGAGCGCCTTCTCCCTCCGCGCTTTTTGCGAGGTGGGAAGGTGGCGAAGCCGGATGAGGGGGGCGGTGGGTGCGAAGGAGACCGCGCGAGAAACAAGGGCCCCCTCATCCGGCCTTCGGCCACCTTCTCCCCCACTGAAAAGCGTGGGGGAGAAGGCGCGCGATTTACGAGCAATGCGGGGAGTCTCATTGAAGACGGGAGACGCACCAACCAACCCATCGCTCCTCACAACATCCCCTTCGCCTCGAGCAGCTCGGCATTCAACAGCGCTGCTCCGGCTGCGCCGCGGATGGTGTTGTGAACCAGCGCCACCATCCGGATGTCGAGCAATGGGCAGGGGCGGAGGCGGCCGATGGTGACGGCCATGCCGTGCTCGCGGTCGCGATCGAGGCGGGGTTGCGGGCGGTCGGGTTCGTTCGCATAGTGAATTGGGTGCTTCGGTGCGGACGGCAACTCGAGGTGTTGCGGCTCGCCTACGAACGAGCGGAGAGCGTCGCGAATCGCATCGAGATCGGCGCTCGCTTCGCGCAGCTTCATCGAGATCGTCATCAGGTGGCCGTCGATCGTCGGGACTCGATTGACCTGCGCGGAGATGCGGAACGGCGCGTCGATGAACCGGTCGTTCTCCCAGCGGCCGAGGATTTTGCGCGGTTCAGTTTCGATCTTTTCTTCCTCGCCGCCGCCGATGTACGGGATCACGTTGTCGAGGATCGCGTACGACGACACGCCTGCGTAACCGGCGCCGGAGATGGCTTGCATCGTGGTGACGTGTAGTTGATCGATACCGAAGCGGCGCTCGATTGGTGCGATGGCCAGCGCCAGACCGATCGTGGAGCAATTCGGATTCGTGACGATGTAGCCGTTGCCGCCGCGGCGTTTTCTTTGCCGCTCGATCGCTCCGAGATGATCCGCATTGACTTCGGGAATCAGGAGCGGCACGTCGGGATCCATGCGATGGTTGCGCGAGTTGGTGACCACGACGCATCCGCGATTCGCGTAATCGTCCTCGGCTTCACCAGCGACGGACGAATCGAGTCCGGAGAAAACGAGTCGCGATTCGAGAGCGGAGCCGAGCGATTTCACTTCGAGCGCTGCGGCGTCGCTGGGCAGAAGCGTGTCGAGACGCCAGTCCGCGGCGTCGCCGTACGATTTTCCGGAGCTGCGTTCCGAGGCCACGACTTCGTGGAGACGGAACCAGGGATGCGCGGCCAGCAACTGCACGAAGCGCTGTCCGACGGAGCCGGTGGCGCCGAGGACGGCGACCGGGATTCTCTGCGCGCGGCGCGCGTCAGTTGGGGTGGGCAACGTCAGTGTTTCGGTCATTCAGTCTCAGCTTTGCCTTCGTTGATTCCTGCAAGATCGATTCTAAGCTGAAGAAGGCGGCGAGGTGGATGAGACGAATGAATGTAATCGACGCAACGAATGGCCCTACGCCGATTCCGCCGAGGTGCGCGGTGAACGGAAGATGCAGCGGACCCCATCGGAATAGCACAGAACCGTGCGCCGGCGACGACGTTCCTGCGAAGTCGTGAAAGAGCGCGACCTCGGTGATCACGACGTCCCACGCGACGAGCCACCACGCGGCCAATCGCCATCGCGATATCGCTGGCAACAAGAGCGCGGGCACGACGATCGGAACGAGCACGAACCAGTACCAACCTTCTTTTCCGCCGATCGGGACCTGGCTGGCGGCGCGGCGCGCGAGCACGCAGACGATGACGTTGTAGGTTTGCGCGAGCGCGAATGCGCCGAGTGCGATAAGTGCGGGCGCGATGTTTTCGCGTCGCGACGCCACGATCATGGCGATGACGACCGGTCCCAGATACAACGCGATCGCAGCGGGTCGGAGCGCGTCGTTGTGTTGCCCCGAGGTCCAGGCGGCGCTGGCGATGGTGACGCGGACGATCTCGCTGATGTTGACGCCGGATTCGTGAACCGGACCAGATTGATGCGAGAGCGCGACGACGCCGAGCGGACTACCGCCGGGATATTGCACGACTTCGGTGCTGGTACGCGCCGAGAGCTCCGCGAACGTCAACACAATCGCGATGAGCGATACGAGGGCAACGGCTGCGATGCGCGGCTTCCCCGCTTTCTGTCGTCGCCACAACAGCGGAAGCACGATGAGCAACGGCCACGTGTACATCTTCGCGTTGAGCGCCAGTCCCCACGTGATCGTTTCTGCGGCGATCATGAGTGGACGGCGCGGCGCGGCCACGCTGATGGCGATCGCGACGGCGACGAGCATGCAGGCGAAGGCGTCGTTGCTAGCGCGGATGACGAGCGTTTCCCAGGTCGGGAGCGAGACGAGAATCGCGCCGCCGAGGATGCCGATCGGACCCAGCCAGTGCCGGCCGGTCTCCGCGGTTGCGATGACCGTGATCAGTGCGAAGAGCAGCGACAGCAGACGCCACATTCGCAGTTCGAAGATCGCGTTTCGCAGCGGCACGAGGCACGCGGTGAGCGAGTAGTAAATGCTGGTTTGCTGCGCTTCGTAGTTGCGGACGACGTATGGCTTTAGGTCCGCGCCGGCAAGCGGGCGATCGACTAAGACGTGACCGCCGCGCGCGGCGACGATCGACGGCCAGCGGTCGCCCGCTTCGCCCATCGCCGGCATCGCGGCCGGTGTGAACGTAGGTCGGACTCTCCAGTCCGACTGCACGCGATTGTCGGACTGAGAGTCCGACCTACGTTGATCGTGCGCGGCGGCGATGCTCGCCATCAGATACGGTGGAATCGAAGCCTCGGTCGTCGTCGGATTGCGATGCTCCGCGCGCACGAACGCGAGCCGCGCCACGTGGTAGACCTCATCGAGCCCGGCGTATGGCGGGAGCGCCGCCATCTGCAACAAAAGCCGCGCGCTCGCGCAGACAATGAGCAGCGCGTAGGCGATTTTCAAACGGGTCGTAGAGGACATGAATTGTTAGAGGTCGCTCATTCTTCAATGGCCTCAATACCACGTTGCTTGAGGTTCTCGAGATGATCGAGCATTTCTTTGAGCCGCTCGGCGGAGTGACCCTGCCACTCCGTCACCTCGCCGATGACGCGAAATGGACTCCGAGAACGATATGACTTTGTCGGATTTCCAGGGAATCTCTTATTGGTCAGATTTGGATCGTCTTCAATGGACCCCGTTGGTTCCACGATGTAGATCCTGCCCTGCCCCTCGCCAACGGCCAGCTCCGCTCCCCAAATGGCCGCCTCCAGCGTAGCGGCGAGATAAACGAAATTCGCCTCTTTTCGCTTGCCATAGTTGGAGGCATAGCCCGGTGCGATCAGGTCACCCACATTCAGGCCAGCTTTTGTGCCGTGGTAGTACGTTTCTGAATCAGTCATCGTATTCCTCCGGTTTTCTGCCATTGCGACAGGGCCGGCGATGATGCGTTACGAAGTGGGTCTTGCCGCAAGTCCCCCTCTGTTGTATACATTCGTTGTGGGAGACGCGAGGCGTCTCCCTTTTTGTTTTTGGCGCCAATTTTCGCGCGACGACATCGCGATACACTCCGCGCCCGCTTGGCCACGCACGATCCCTATGCAGCGCTCCGCGTCCGCAATTTTCTCTGGCTGATCCTCGGCTACGCGACTTCGACCGTCGCCCGCGAGGCGCAGATCGTCGTCGTCGGCTGGCAGGTGTTTCAGGTAACACGCGATCCGCTGGCGCTGGGGATGATCGGACTTGCCGAGGCATTGCCGTTCATTGCCGTGGCGTTGTATGCGGGACACGTTGCCGACCGGGTGCCGCGGCGTCCGATCGCGATCGTAGGCACGTTCGGGATGCTGCTCTCGGCGATTGCGCTGCTGCTCTTCACGACGAGCGGGATGATCGCGCGCGGTCACGTCTGGCCGATCTACCTCGTCATCTTCCTCAGCGGCATCGCGCGCAGTTTCATCCGTCCGGCGTTCACTGCGCTGTCAGCCGAGGTGGTCACGCGCGATCTCTTTGCGAACGCGGTCGCCTGGCGTAGCTCGACCTGGCAGTTTGCGGCCGTCCTTGGTCCGGCAATGGGCGGCTTGATCTACGGCTTCGCCGGACCGGCAGCGGCGTATTCGGTCGTGATCGTTTTGATGACGCTGGCCCTCGGCGCGCTCTGGTTCATCGCGTACGACGCGCGGCCGCAACAGGCCGAAGAGATGCCGATCGGCGAGAGTCTCCGCATCGGCATCCGCTTCTTACTCGGGCAGCGAATTCTGCTCGCGGCGATGACGCTCGATCTCTTCTCCGTTCTTTTTGGCGGCGCGGTGGCGCTGTTGCCGATCTTCGCGCACATGCTCGGCGCAGGGCCACAAGGCCTCGGCGTTCTGCGCGCTGCACCGGCGGCCGGCTCGCTCGTCACCGGCATCATCGTCGCGCACCGGCGTCCGATGCGGCGCACCGGCGCGGCACTCTTCGCGGCGGTGGCGATCTTCGGCATCACGATCATCTTCTTCGCCGTGTCGCGCAACTTCTGGCTCTCGCTGGCGCTGCTGACGATCGGCGGGATGGCTGACAATGTGAGCGTGATCATCCGCGGCACGCTGTTGCAGACATTGACGCCGCAGCACCTGCTCGGGCGCGTGTCGTCGGTGAATCAAATCTTCATTGGCTCATCGAACGAGATCGGCGCGTTCGAGTCCGGAGTGGCCGCGCGCATCCTCGGCACCGTGCCCTCGGTGATCTTCGGTGGCGTGATGACGCTGGTCGTCGTCGCCGTGACGATGGCGTGGTCGCCGCAGTTGCGGAGAATGCGGGAGATTGACTCGGTCAGAACATCGACGTGACCATCTCCTGATTCGAGACGAAGACGCTTGACCAGTCCGGCACGGCGGTGTTGTCGATCGGAGAATTCAGACAGCGGACGTGTATGCTCTCCCTTCGATGAAAAGCGTGATCACCGGCAGCGGCATCGGCATCCCGAAGAATCTCGTCCCGAACGAAAAACTCGCCCGCATCATGGACACGACGGACGAGTGGATCCGCACCCGCAGCGGAATCACGCAACGTTTCTACGCCGATCCCGGCCAATCCTCGGCCGACCTCGGGATGATGGCCGCCGAGGGCGCGCTTCAGACGGCCGGGCGCAGCAGAGATGACATCGACGCCCTCATCTTCGCGACGATGACTCCGGACCATTTCTTTCCAGGCAACGGTCCGGTCGTGCAGGCAAAGATGGGCTTTCGCGAGTCGCTGCCGGCGTTCGATATCCGCCAGCAGTGCTCCGGTTTTCTTTACGGCCTCGATCTCGCCGACTCGCTGATCCTGAGCGGCAAGTACAAGCGCATTCTCCTGATCGGCGGCGACGTTCACACGCCGTTCATGCCGTGGCAGAACGGATGGGCGACGACGATCGGGCTCGAAGATCGCGAAGTCACCGCCGAGGAGCGTGCGGCCAACACGAAGATTCGCGATCGGGTCGTGCTGTTCGGCGACGGCGCGGGCGCGGTGGTGGTTGAAGCGATCGACGATGACAGCCGCGGATTTCTGGCCTCGAAGCTCTACACGAACGGATCGAACATCGAAGCTCTGTACACGCGCGGTGTCGGCTTCCGGCTTCGTCCATTCGTGACGCACCAGCAGATCGACGACAGCGACACCATCCCGGACATGGATGGCCGCGAGGTCTTCCGTCAGGCGCTTTCGAAGATGCCGGAGTCGGTGCGCGAAGTCTGCGCGGCGGCGGGAAAGAGCGTGTCGGACATCGACATCCTGCTCGTCCACCAGGCCAATCTTCGCATCATCGAAGGCGTGGCGAAACAACTCGGAATGAGCCAGGAGCGCGTCCCGCACAACATCGAGCGCTACGCGAATACGACCGCTGGAACGCTGCCGATTCTGTATCACGAGTGCGTCACCGAGGGGCGGATCAAGCCCGGCATGCTGGTCTGCTTCACTGCTCTCGGATCAGGTCTGCATTGGGGCGCGGCGCTCTACCGGGCGTGAAGAATTACGCGATGTTCTGCGGCTGCGGGATCTCGAAGTGCAGGCCGGGGTCATTTGGCGGTGTCAGGAACTTCGATACCCGGCTGTCTGCCTTCGCCGCGTTCTGGAAGGCACTGACGTTGGACACTGACGACGGTGCGACGTCGAATACGTTCAGGATTTTCGGATCGGCGGCGTGATGCGAAACCGTTTCCGGCCCGAGCTCGTTGATCTTTGCCGTCATGGCAGCCTTGATCGCGTCGGGCGTCTGGTTCGCAGCTTTGCCCGCGACATAGACGTTGATCACTGCCTGCCCGGGCGGTTTGTACAACTTCCGCTGGGCATCGACTCCCTGCGTTTCGAGATTGTTGTACATCACGCGGGCTTGATCGGTTGGACTTCGCTGCGTGCTGGAGACGATGACCTTGGCTACGTTCGCCGCGGCCATCACATCGCGCAACACGCCGAGGGAGTAGGGCGATACGTCGGACGCCTTCGCGTTCGGACCAAAGTTGATGTCCGGCATTCAGTAAGGATACTACGAGCCGAGGGAGTCGGTGGTCGGGAGTCGGGGGTCGGAGCAAAGGCAGGGAAGCATTCTGATCGGGCTGGGCGCTGACTTTGATTTCTCCGACACCCTACACCCGGCTCGCGACCCCCGCGCAAGGTCTCAACCGTTCCATGCGTCGCGCACACCAGCCGTATCTTCGAAAGCGCGGAAGCGGATGACGACAGTGTCGCGCAACGTGAATTCGTGGACCGAACCGGTCGATGCTTCGCGTCCGTTCTTCTTCAGCTTGTAGGCGATGTCGACGTGGACGAAGACTTGATCGCCGGTTGATGCGAAGACCTTCGGCTCGAAGGTCGTGAATTCGACCTCGCGATTGAGCGTGGCAAAGAAATCGGCCACGCCTTCGCGCCCGCGCCGGATGCCGTACCAGGGAACCGCGTTGGCAACGGTGTCGGTGCCCCAGTCGGCGTCGTCCGAAACGCTGGCGAGGATGGTGTTGATGTCGCCACGCCCGAACGCGGCGTAGAGACTCTGCATTTTTTGAATGTTGTTTTCGCTCATCGGTGTGTCCCTTTGTCGCATCTACGGTGCGGAGCGGGCGGTGGATGTGGGTTTGTGGGTTTGTGGGTTGCTGGGTCCACGCTTATCTGGAGCAACCAAGCAATAGGTAACTGAGCAACCGGGCAACCCACAGTTCGTTCGTAATCGCAGCCGGCCTCCGGCCCACATTCACTCCCACTCCCCACACCCAACGCCCCACACCCTATGATTCACACCATGTTCGTTTTGTACGAGGTGCTGCTGTACCTCGCGTTCGTGCTCGCGCTGCCCTACTTTCTGCTGACAGGGGCTCTGCGCGGAAAGTACCTCGCCAATTTTCCGGCGCGGATGGGCTTCTATCGGACTCCGGCGGCGGCGCACGATCTCTGGATTCACGCGGTGTCAGTCGGCGAGACGATGGCAGCGCGGCCGGTCGTCGAGGAGATTCTCCGGCTGCGGCCGGCGACGACGATCGTCTTCACGACGACGACGATTACGGGGCAGGCGCAGGCGCGCAAGCTTTTTCCGAGCGCCACCGTGACGTACTTTCCGTTCGATTTCGCGACGAGCGTGAAGCGCTTTCTCAAGCAGCATCAACCGCGCGTGTTCGCCACGATGGAGACGGAGATCTGGCCAAACGTGACGCGGCTTGCTCGGAAACGCGGCGTGAAGATGCTGCTGGCCAATGGGCGCATCTCTGACCGCTCATTTCCGCGCTATCGAAGGTTGAGGGGACTCGTCGGCCCGATTCTCCGCAAGTACGACCGCATCCTCGCCCGCGAAGAAACGGACCGCACGCGTTTCGTCGCCATCGGCGCTCCTGCCGCCATCGTCGAGACCAGCGGCAACGTGAAGTTCGATTACGTTCCCGATGAGCGGCCACTCGAGATCGGTCCGCAACTCGAAGCCCTCATCGCCGGTCGCAAAGTACTGATCCTCGGATCGACGATGGAAGGCGAGGATGAAGCGCTGGTGCCGCTGCTGGAGCGTTTCATCGCCGCGCACAACGCGTTCGTGATCATCGGCCCGCGCAAGCCGGAGCGATTCGATGTGGTGGCTGGGTTGCTGACTGCATCGAAGATTCGCTTCATCCGGCGCAGCGAGTGGGCTAACGGCGCAGCGGATGTGCTGTTGCTCGATACTTTTGGTGAATTGGCGAAACTCTATCGATATGCAACGGCGTCGTTCATCGGAGGCAGCCTGATTCTGCCGACCGGCGGGCACAATCCGATCGAGCCGGCGGCGGTGGGAGTGCCGGTGACGTTCGGACCACACATGTCGAACTTTCGCGAGATCGCCGGGATTTTCTTGCGGGAGGGCGGCGCGGTGGAATCGCGAACCGCAGGCGACGTATTCGCGTTCGCGGAACGCATGTTCGATGACGACGTAGCGCACGCCGAGGCGGGAGCGAAGGCGCGAGGAACAGTCGAAAGGAACCGCGGCGCTGCCGCGCGGACCGCTTCGCACATCATCGAGATGCTGTCGTGACGATCCTGCTCAAACCGTTCGAGCTGCTCTGGCGCGGCGTGAATCGTCTGCGGCGCGTGCTCTATCGCCGCAGCATCGTAAAGAGCCGTCGATTGCCGCGGCCTGTGATCTCCGTCGGCAACCTTGCCGCGGGCGGAGCGGGAAAGACTCCGGCGGTGATCGCCATCGCGCGTGCGCTCACGGATCGCGGACTGACTGTTGCGGTTCTCACGCGCGGTCACGGACGTGCGGGCGGCGAGGACGGCGAGGTTACGTCGCTCGATGCGGCCCGATTCGGCGACGAGCCGGTGCTCATCAAAAGCAAGCTCAAAAACGTGCACGTAATCGTCGGCTCAAAGCGATATGAAAATGCCATACGCTTTCTAGGCAACAATGATTGCGATTTATTCATCCTCGACGACGGCTTCCAGCATCTGCAGCTCGCGCGCGATCTCGACGTCGTGATCGACGCCGGACGCGGTGTGATGCGCGAAGGACGCTCTGCGCTTGCCGATGCCGGCCTCGTCATGCAACGCAACTTGCGCCTTGTAGTACCGCACGAGTTAGCGGCCAAGCGCGTTTTCGCGTTCGCCGGCCTGGCGGACAACGATCAGTTCTTCAGAACACTCCACGAGAATGGGCTGAACGTCGTCGCCACACGCGGTTTTCCGGATCATCACCGCTACACGCCCGCAGATATCGCGGCGATCAAGGATGAAGCGAGTAAAGCAGCAGCCGAGTCCATCGTGACCACGGAAAAAGACAAGGTCAAAATCGACGACCGTGGCATCATCGCCATCGCCGCCGAAATGATCATCGAGCCCGGGGTGATTGAGGCGATTGTGAGAGTCGTGAGTGGAGCAGTCGATGAGTCATAGTCGATTAGTGGATTAGTTGACTGGTCGATTCGTCGATTGGTGAAACCTGAATCCTCTGATCCTCATCTACTAATCTACTGATCCACTGATCCACTAATCTACTCACCACGACCACTAATCTACTCACCACGACTGGTCCCGAAACACACCCAACCCCATGAGCCGCCGCCGCAAAAACGCGCTTCTGCAACGCGTCGAGTACATCCTTTATCGCGCCGTCGCCGGTGCGGTTCGCTCCGCGTCAAACACAAGTCTCCGCCGCTGGGGCTCGCGCCTCGGCACGCTGGCCCGTCACGTCCTGCGGGGGCGCGACCGGCTGGCGATGCGCAATCTAATCGCGACGTTTCCGGAGAAGAGCGTCGCGGAGTGCAGGGCGATTCTCGATGAGTGCTGGCGGCACTTCGGCCGCGAGGCGCTGGCGGCCATTCGCATGCAGCATGTGCCGATCGAAGAAATCCCGTCGCACTGCCGCTTCGTGAATGAGCACTTTGTCCATGATGCCCTTGCGCAGGGACGAGGCATCATCCTTCTCAGCGCCCACTACGGGGCGTGGGAGATTGCCGGACTGGCCAGCATCGCGCTCGTGAAAAACGTCTATACCGTGACCAGGCCGCTCGACAACGAATACCTCGAGCGCGATCTCGCTCTCATCCGGGCACGCACGGGCGTTCACGTGGTCGACCGCAAGGGTGCCGCACGATCGCTGCTCAAAGCGCTCTTGCAGAAGGCGGCCATCGTCCTGCTTCCGGATCAGGCGGTGCAGGCTCGCGAAGGCATCCTCGTTCCGTTTCTGGGGCGTCCGGCGTGGACGACCGATGCTCCAGCGAAGTTGGCGCTGCGGCTGCAGACGCCGATTGTGTTCGGTTTTTGCATTGCGGACGAAGCCGGGCACCGGCTGGAGTTCGAGGAAGCAATCAGCATCGATCAACTGGACGAAAACGAGAAGAATGCCGCAGCGCTGACAAAGCGCATCAACGACGTAATTTCCCGACGCATCGAAGCACGCCCGGAGTTATGGTTGTGGATGCACGACCGGTGGAAGGGGAACGCATCGGGTGAGATCGAAGTCAAAACAACAGATGGCCAGTGAGACAGTCGTAGTCGGACTCAATTGGGTTGGGGACAACGTGCTTGCCCTGCCCACGTACCGCGCGCTGCATCACCGCTTTCGCGCCGAGGGTGGCATCACCGTCGCGGCGCCAAAGCACATCGCCTCGCTCCTCGCTTCCGCTGGCATTTTCCGCAACGTCATCGCCTGGAACGGCGACACGCGGGAGCGCATCCGATTGCTGAAGGCTGGCGGGTTCCGCCGCGCCGTGATTCTCCCGAACTCGTTCAAGGCGGCGATGGTGACGTTCGCGGCCGGCATTGGCGAACGCTGGGGGTATTCGACCGACGTGCGCGGCATGCTGCTCACTCACGGCGTGCGGCGCGATCCCGCCCGAGGACATCAGCTCGACGACTATTCAACATTGCTCGCGGCGATGAATGCTCCGCGCGTCGTCGACGAGATTCCGACGATGGCGATTCCGGCGCATCTTCGCGAACAGGCCGGACGCCAGCTTCGCGATGCCGGTGTCCGGCTCGACAACGGTCCGTTGTTCGGTCTGCACGCCGGAGGTCTTTACGGCCGCGCCAAACATTGGGGCGACGAGCGGTATGGCCAGCTTGCGGAGCGGCTGCGCGAGGCCGGCTTCTCCGTCGTTCTGCTGACCAGTCCTGGCGAGAAGCATCAGGCCGCGGCCATCTCCGCGACGACGCGCGGTGTACCGATCGTCGGCGGCGACGGCGATGTCCTGCAACTGGCTGCTGCCATCTCGCACTGTTCCGTCGTGGTCACGAACGACAGCGGACCGCTGCATCTCGCCACCGCCCTCGCCGTGCCGTCCGTGTCGATCTTCGGACCGACAGATCCGGACCGCACCGTGATTCCAGGCGCCTCGCGCGTCGTCCGCAAACCGTTCGCCTGCCAGCCTTGCTACAAACGCGACTGCCCGCTGATGCACCACGGCTGCATGAACGAGATCAGCGTCGACGACGTTTTCGCCGCCGCGGTCGGCCTTTTCAACGAGCTCGATGGGAAGATCGAGACCGATGGCGCCGGAGCCGTAGCCTTCGGCACCGAGTAGCCGACCTATAATCATTCGGGATGGCTGTCGCTGAGGAAGAGCGGCTGTACAAGATCGGCGAGGTTTGCAAGGTCGCCGAGGTACAGCCGTACGTGTTGCGGTATTGGGAGACGGAGTTTCCGCCGCTGGCGCCAAACAAGAGCGGCGGAGGTCAGCGTCTCTACACCCGCCACGAGATTGACATCATCCTCCGCATCAAACAGCTTCTCTATTCGGAAGGCTTCACGATCGCCGGCGCGAAGAAGCGGCTCGAGATCGAGATGGCCTCGCCCACGCCCATCGCCGCCTCGGAGCCGCCCGCACAGTCAACAGCGCAGTCGAAAGAGATCGACAAGACGCTCGGCGATGTGAAGCGCGAGTTGACGGCGATTCTGAAAATCCTCGACGAGTAGGATTCCGTTATCAATTGTCAATTGTCCATTGATCACGTCTCCGGCGGTTTGACCGGTTCTGAGGCTGGAACGGCTCCCGGCGTCGCACCCGGCGTCGTGTCGCTCCCTTGCTTTTCCGGAACTTTGAAGCCGAGGTAGGTGCCGGAACTGATTCCCATCAGGCCGAGCAGCGTGGCGCTGAACTCCGGCATCTCCAGATTCTTGTAGACGGAGCCGATGAAGATCACGCCGAGGACCAGCGTCCAGACGAACATCTGAAAACGATGCAGGCTGACGCCGTTCGGATCGCTGATCACATCGTTGATGAACCCTCGGGTTTTGCCGCCCGGTTCTTCCGGCGCGGGCGCTGTCTTGGTCCGGTCGATGAGCGCGGCGCCGAGGGCTGTCGCGGCGCCGATGCCGATGAGGGCGAGGATGGAGTCGGTGATCGTGTCCAGCTCGTCGGTGATCAGCCACATGAAGACATAGGCAGCGATGACGAGGAAGAACCAGAACGCCATTTGGAACAGCGAGAGAGAGTAGGGACGCTCCCTCGGGACTGGATGCGTGCCGCTGCGAAGGAGGCTTGTGGTGCGGCAGAGATGGACCATGACGCCCAGCGCAAGAACGAGCAGCCCGATGAAAGAAAGGAATTGCGGGCGGGGAATGATCTCGAGATTGAATTTTGCCGATGTTGGGATCGGGAACTGGACGTTGGAGCCGACGCTCGCTTCAATCGATTTCACATAGCCATCCGGACTCCCGAGAAGCGTGTGCCATGCGGCTTCATCGTCCGGCGTTCGCAGGAGACGGTAGCGCACATGGCCCAGGTGAGGGTCACATGACTCCGGCTTGATTCCCTTGATCGGCATCCCATCGAGAAAAAGAACGATGGCCTGGCAGTTTCCGTTCGCAGCTTTGAGGAGCGTCGAGAAGTTCTCCACGTGCACCGAGAGCCGGTCATCGAGGCCGGCCACGTGAGGGGCTTTCGGAAAGTAGGAATGGACGTAGGTGACGCGCGGAGCGCCGCCGGTGTCCGGAAGATCTTTTGGCGCGTCGGCGGGTTCCCATTGCGCCAGTGCAGCACTGGCAATGAACAGCGAGAGAACCGCGACGATCGTCGACCGCATACACACCTCGTTCTTCCTGATTTGTGGACTGCAACGATTCTAAGACAAAGGGCAGACTACGGCTCAACAGATCGAAGCGGAGGTCGTAGGCTGGGACCATGAAACGCATTCGCATCGCGCACGCACTCTTCCTCACGCTCGTCACCATCGTTTTCATGAGCTGTACATCGGACACCGATGACCGCGGCCGCGGTCCTCGCAGCTATCCCGGCGCCGGCGAAGGCGGCGGCCGGCCCGGCGGCTTCGCGCGCGCGAGCGCAGGCGACGGCCTGGACACGATGCCGCCGGCCGATTGGTGGCGCGATCCGAAGATCAGCGTCGCTGTTGGGCTTTCCGCCGATCAGATCGCGTCACTCGATCGCGTCAGCCACGAGCAAGCCGAGGAGATCGCGAAGCTGGAGCGCGACAGCATGGTCGCTGCGCGCGAGTTGCGCGAGATGTTCGATACCAGCCAGCCTGCCGCCGCGGACATCATCGCCGCCGGCCAGAGAATGCGCGGCATCCGCGACGCCCTCTTCGACCGCCGCGTGCAGATGTTCGCAGCCGAACGAACACTCCTGACGCAACAACAGTGGCAAACACTCCTGCAGCAGATCGCCGCAAACAACCGTCCCGACCGCGGAGAGCGCGGCAACGGTCCTCGCGGTGGCAGAGGCGGAAGGGGCGGGATGGGCGGACGGGGACGATTCCCGGGGTAGCTGTTTTGCGATTGCGCTGGCGCGTAGTCGGTTGTCGTTGGGTTGCGCGACGCGCGTTGTGGTTTTCGGCCGGCTGCGTTTCGCGCTCGACGCGGGGTCGCTTGCGCTTTCGCTGCGCCGCGGTAGCGGCATGGAGAGGGTAGCGAGGGGTGCGAGCGTTTTTTGCGAGCACCCCTCGTGCGTGCCCTTTTGAGAATCGTGCCGCGTCAGCGGCACTGGAGGTTCAAACAAGATGATTCGTTGCAATGGGCGATGGATCAAGAATGCCAATGCCGCTGACGCGGCAACAAGAAGCTCGCGCACTCGTTACGAGGGGTGCTCGCAAAAAAGCGCTCGCACCCCTCGCTACCCTCTTGCCGCCGCTAACGCGGCACACTCACAGGCGCACGCTATTTTCCCATCTGTTTCAGAATCGCCTCCATCTCGTCCATCACGCGATTGAGCTTCTTCATCGTCAGGTCGAGTGGCTCGGATGTCGTCATGTCGACGCCGGCGTCTTTCAGGAGGTCGATCGGATACTTGGAGCCGCCGGCGGAAAGGAAGGCGAGGTAGCGCTTCGTTGCGGTTGCGTCGCCGGAGAGCACTTTCTCCGACAGTGCGCCTGACGCGGTTGCCGACGTCGCGTACTGATAAACGTAGTAGGTCCGGTAGAAGTGGGGGATGTAGGCCCACTCGTGTTTGATCGAATCGTCCACGATGCAGATGCCCTGGTCGTGGCCGTAGTAACGCTTGACGATGTCGTAGTAGATCTTGTCGAACGTGTCGCCGGTGAGCGGCTCGCCCTTCTCTGCCGCCTCATGAATGCGCAGCTCGAACTCGGCGAACTGCGTCTGGCGGAACACTGTTCCCTTCATGTTCTCGAGGTAGCTGCCGAGGAGCGAGAGGCGCGTGGCCGGATCTTTGATCTGTTTGAGCATGTACTCGTTCAGCAGTGCCTCATTGAACGTCGACGCCACCTCGGCCACGAAAATCGGATAGCCGGCGGTCGGATAGGGTTGCGCCTTGTTCGAGAAGTAGCTCTGCATCGTGTGCCCGAGCTCGTGCGCGACCGTGCTCATGTCGTCGTAACGGCCGTTGTAATTGATGAGCATGAACGGGTGAACGTCGTACGCGCCGCCGCTGGAGTACGCGCCGGTGCGCTTGCCGGCATTCGGATAGAGATCGAGCCAGCGCTCGTTGAAGGCCCTTTGGATGGTGTTCGCGTAGTCGGGGCCGAGCGGCGCGACGGCGCCGAGGATGTTCTTCTTCGCCTCGTCGAGGGAGTACTCGAGCTTCACTCCCGAAACGAGCGGCGCG
>DATAMS010000602.1:0-14126 GCA_036260495.1 Thermoanaerobaculia bacterium | reverse complement strand
CTCCTCGCTCGCCAACGTCCCCGACATGATCGCTTGCGGCGCGCGCTTGAGAATCTCGTGTTTCGCAATCGCGTAGCCGAGGATGGCGTCGACCAGCATGCGGCGGCCGTCGCGGGAGAAGAGGATCAGCACCTTTTGCTTGATCTCGCGGATCTCGACCACGTCTTCCCAGCGCATCCAGCGGCCGCGTTTGCCGAAGTGCTTCAGGACCCAGTTCTCGTACATCAGGCCGTCGTCGCTGAGGTAGATGTGATCGCCGTACTGCAGCACCGCGGCGGCCAGCGTGCCGATGAAGAGCAGGATCAATCCCGCCATCGGAAGCGCTTCGATCTCCTTCTCGCCCTTCGATAAATAGTCGAACACCAGCGCTGCCGATCCAAACGAAGCCGCGCATGAGATAAGCCGCGCGACCGGCGAGCGATCGAACTTGAGGATCCGGGACATGGGCTGGAAAGTATATTTGCGGTTGCGGGGTCGCGGTGTTTCGCGGTCGCGGGTCGGGCTGCTGGCTGCTGTGTTGATGAGCCCTGCTAACCCGCCAACCCGGCAACCTGACAACTGCGGAACCGCACAACGCCGCAACGGCGAGACCGCAAGAGATACAATCCCGCCCCCATGCGCTGGAGCCAATATTTCATCAACACGTTGCGAGAAGTTCCCGCTGACGCCGACGTCATCAGCCAGAAGCTGATGATGCGCGCCGGCATGATCCGAAAAGTTGCCGCCGGCATCTACACCTCGCTGCCGCTCGGCCTCCGGTCGATGCAAAAGATGGAGGCGATCGTCCGCGAGGAGATGAACCGCGCCGGCGCGATCGAGTTATCGATGCCGACGATTCAGCCGGCCGAGCTCTGGATGGAGTCGAAGCGCTGGGAGCGCTACGGCAAGGAATTGCTGCGCGTCAAAGACCGGCACGAACGCAATTTCGTCTACGCGCCGACGGCGGAAGAAGTCATCACCGACACCGTCCGCGACGCCATCAACTCGTATCGCCTGCTGCCGGTAAACCTCTATCAGATCCAGACGAAGTTCCGCGATGAAGTACGTCCGCGTTTTGGCCTCATGCGCGGGCGCGAGTTCGTGATGAAGGACGCCTACTCGTTCCACGCCAGCCGCGAGTCGCTCGACGAAACGTACGAGAAGATGCGCGTCGCCTACAGCGCCGTCTTCCATCGCTGCGCGCTCGATCACGTCGCCGTCGATGCCGACACCGGCAACATCGGCGGATCCGCGTCGCACGAGTTCATGGTCCTCGCGCAGTCGGGCGAAGACGCCGTCGTGTCCTGTCCGAACTGCAAATACGGCGCGAACGTCGAGAAGGCAACGTCGAAGTTCTTCGACGCGAACGCCACGCCGGCAGCGCTGACGGAGCTCGCGCCGATCCACACGCCCGGCACGCAATCGATCGACGACGTCGGCAAGTTCCTCGGCAAGCCGACCTCCGAGCTGGTGAAGACGCTGGTCTTCGACACCGACAAAGGCTGCGTGATGGTGCTCGTGCGCGGCGACCGCGAAGGCAACGAGATCAAGATCAAGAACCACCTCGGCGCCGAGTTCCTGGAGATGATGCCGGACACGCGCTTCGAGGCCGCAACCGGCGGTCCGGTCGGCTACTGCGGTCCGGTCGGCACGAAGGCCGCGCGCGTGCTCGCGGACGTTTCGCTGAAAGGCGTCGCGAACTGGGTCGTCGGCGGCAACAAGAAAGACACGCACATCGCCGGCGCGAATCCGGGACGCGATTTTCCGGAGCCGGAGTACGGCGATTTCACGACTGTCTTTGCCGGCGATCCCTGCCCGCGCTGCGACACGCCGCTGCAGATTCATCGCGGCATCGAGGTCGGCCACGTCTTCAAGCTCGGAACGAAGTACTCCGAGCCGATGAACTGCACGTACCTCGACGAAAAGGGCGCACGCCAGCCGATGATCATGGGCTGCTACGGCCTCGGCATCGGCCGCACCGTCGCCGCCGCCATCGAGCAAAGCCACGATGACGACGGCATCATCTGGCCGATGCCGATCGCGCCTTTCGAAGTCGTGGTCACGCAGATCGGCAAAGAAGACAACGTCCGCGCAGCCGCCGATGAGCTGTATCAGAAACTGCGCGCGGCGGGCGTCGATGTCCTTCTCGACGATCGCGACGAACGCCCCGGCGTGAAGTTCAAGGACGCCGACCTGATCGGCTTCCCGCTACGAATCGGCGTCGGAGCAAAGAGCCTCGCCAACGGCCAGATCGAGTGGAGCTTCCGCCGTGATCGAGCCAAACAACTTGGCGCCGCGGATGAGGTTTTGGCGCGGGTGATTGAGGAAGTGACGAAGGCGCGGGTGTGAACGCTCGCGAGGATTCGCGATCGTAGAGCAGGCATTCTTGATTCGGGAAATGTGCGTCGCGCGGCGATTCGAAACGTCGATTATCGTTTGCCCCACACCGCCGGGCAGGGACGCCCGGCGGTAGCAGGCAGGAATGCCTGCTCCACTTTGCCTCGGCGATGCCTTACACCGTTTTCGTCTTCGCGCGGCGCGCTTCCAGATACTCCGCTACTTCCTCCACCGGCTTCGTGTTGAAGATCTCCTTCGCGCTCAGCCCAGCCTTCCGCGCGACCCATGTTCCGCTGATTAGCGCGTTGTATTCGTGCGTTGAGTGGGCGTCGGGATTGATGGTGAAGGTGACGCCGAGGTCGAGGGCGCGGCGGATGTGGCGCCAGTCGAGGTCGAGGCGGTTGGGGTTGCCGTTGATCTCGATCATTACGTTGTTCGCGGCGGCTTTCTCGAAGATTCGTTCGTACTCGACTGTGTAGCCGTCGCGCGTGAGGAGCTTGCGGCCGGTGAGGTGGCCGAGCATCGTCACGTATGGGTTGTCGAGTGCGCGAAGCATCCGCTCGGTCATCTCGTCCTTCGTCATCGTGAAACGCGAATGGATCGATGCGATCACGAAATCGAATTTCGCCAGCGTTTTCATGTCGTAGTCGATCGAGCCGTCGGGAAGGATGTCGGCTTCGGTACCGCGAAACACACGCATCGGAGCGACGGCTTTCTCCTGGACGGCAATCTCCTTCTGTTGGTCGCGCAGGCGCTCGACGGTCAGGCCGCGGGCGTAGAACGCAGCGGGCGAGTGATCGGAGATGCCGACGTAATCGAAGCCGCGTTCGCGCGCGGCGGCGAGCATTTCCTTCACCGTGTGGCGTCCATCGGAGAAGGTTGTGTGGATGTGGAACGTGCCGCGAAGATCCGAGACTTCGACGAGACGCTTGTGCCGTTTGCGCGCGAGATCGTTGCCGGTTTCGCGGCGCTCCGGATCGACCCATACCAGACCAGACTTGTCGAACAGTTCCTTTTCGGTTCGTGCCCGGCCCAGCTTTCCGCCCCGTGCGAGGAAGGATTCGACAAATTGCTGACTGCCCGTCGTGACGAGCAGTGTCGCGCCAAATGCGTCGGGCTTCGCGAAGTGAAACCACACTTCGATCTCGTTGTTCGCGAATGCCTTCACCGTGTTTTCGTCGATCCGTTCGATGCGCTCGACGAAATTCGCAAGGGCGCGTACGACCGGCTCCTGCGCGCGCGTGGCGATGACGATGTTGACGTTGCGGATGACTTCCAGCCGCCGGCGGACGCTGCCCGAAACCTCGGCATCTTCGATCTCTTCGATCGCAGCGAGGTGCTCGCGAATTTGTTCGCCGACCTCGACGCCGATCGGCAACAGGAAATGCGATTCGCGGCGGCGCGCTTTCTCGATGCCGTTCAGAATCGACTGTTCCGTTTTCGCGCCGAAACCTTTCAGCGCGGCGAGCCGGCCTGCGCGTGCTGCTTCCTCGAGCTCGTCAAGACTGCCGATGCCGAGCGTTTCGTAAAGCACGCCGATCTTTTTTAGGCCGAGCTTCGGCACGCGCATCAGCTCGAAGATTCCGGGCGGATACTGCCCACGAAGCTCCTCGGCATACTTCGATTCGCCGGTGCGCACGAACTCTTCGATGATCGCCGCCGTCGCTTTGCCGATGCCCGGTGTGTCGAGCAGCGCACCGCTGGCGATCAAATCAGCCGGCTCGCGATCGAGTCCGCGAATGCTGTTGGCCGCGCGCTCGAAGGCCAGTGCCTTGAAATGGTTCGATTCGCTGAGCTCCAGGTAGTCGGAGATTTCGTCGAGTATGCGGGCGATGTCGAATTTGTTCATGTGCGGGTGTCGGGTGTCGGGTGTCGGAGAGAATGTTAATCTCTTGGTCTACCGTGAGTATTCACTCTCCGACACCCGACTCCCGACTCCCGACACCCGAGAACCATGCAAGCAATTGACCGCCTGATCGTAGCCATCGACCGTTCTTCGCGCGACGAGATTCTTCACCTCGCCGACGCGCTGCACGGCTCAGTCGGTTTGCTGAAAATCGGTTTGCAGGCGTTCGTGGCGAACGGTCCTTCGATCGTTCGCGAAGTTCAGGATCGCGGCGCGAAGGTCTTTCTCGATCTCAAGATTCACGACATTCCGAACACGGCACAGCACGCGGTGGCGGAAGCCGTAGCACTCGGCGCGGAGATGGTTACGGTACATGCTTCGGGCGGCACCTGGATGCTTCGTGCCTGCGCCAGCGACGCCATGCTCGTCCTCGGCGTCACCATCCTCACGAGCCTCGACGACGCGGAATTGGCGCGCATCGGTTGCGCCGGATCATCGCTCGACAACGCTGTCCGGCTGGCGAAGCTCGCGCAATCGTCCGGCCTGCGCGGCGTTGTCGCTTCGCCGCACGAGGTCGCCGCGATTCGCGAGGCTTGCGGCAGCGACCTTCGCATCGTCGTGCCCGGCATTCGGCCCGAGGGCAGCGACGCGGGCGATCAGCGCAGAACGAAAACGCCCGCCGCGGCGATCGCGGCGGGCGCAGATTACATCGTCGTCGGAAGGCCGGTCACGGACGCCCAAGATCCGCGCGCGGCCGCGATGGCCATCATCGATTCACTAGTGTGAGCCCGCCGCTTTCCGCCGAGCCACGCAGTTCGCGCCCGGGCCGGGGAAGAGGATCGACTGGCTCGAGAACTGGCGGCGATTGCCGTTCACGTCGGTGCCGACGGCGCGAAGCACGTGTACGCCCTTCGTCGTGGCATCGAGATTCGCGGCGATCTGCCAGTTCGAAACAGGCGTCGTCGATGGAATGTCGTTGCGCGGCGGTCCGGTGATCGACGCCGTGCCGAGGGAGCCGCCGTCGAGGAAGAGCTCGACGTTCGTGATCTTCAACGTTCCCGTCACCCAGCCGTGGATGTACGAACCGCCGCAGACGGTGCCGGCGATGGTGTCGAACTCGATCCGGCCGGTCATCAGCGGGCAGGCGCCGTACGTCTGCGTGCCGGTGATCTCACCAACAACGTAGACCAGCGATCCGACGGAGAGCGGATTCCATTTCACCTCGTCGCCCTGCGTGTAGGAGACCTGCTCGTACTGCCGCGGGTCGCGTCCCTCCAGCATCGCGGTCGCGTAATCGAAGACGTCGAACGCAATCGTACGGGCCGGCTGAAGCGTCTGGTAATTGAGCTCATCAATCATCGTGATCAGCCGTCCGTTCGCTTCGTCGAATACCGCTTGCGGATGGAAGATGATCGGGTTGGCGCGCTCGACCTGAAGATTTGCGGTCGAATGATAGGTGAAGGGGGTGAAGACGAACGAGGACGAATTGGTCGGCGTGATCAGGTAGGTGATGATTACGTCGTCGTTGCCGACGCCGAGGAGGTTCGCGCCGTTGCTGACGAGGAAGGTGCCCGGAACGGCCAGGCTGCCGACGAGCGTGGGAGCGGCCGGATTCGTGAGGTTATACGCCACCGTGTTGCCATTCGCCGCGGCGATGAGGAATCCGAAGTTGAACGCGATGTCGTTGTAGCCGCCGAGAAAATTGAGGTACGTCGAAATCGTGCTGACGCGCGTCGGGACGAGCGGATTCGCGACGTTGTAGATGTCGATGGCGTTGAAACAGTTTGGCGTGGTTGGTCCGTTCGCGGAGCAGGGCAGATCGGTCGCGGGATAGAGCGCGGCCAGAATGTTGCCGCTGATTGCCAGCCGGTGATAGCGAAGTCCCGGCGTGCGCGAGATCAGAATCGGAGCCGTGCCGCCGGCGCGCACGCTGCGCAGGTCGTAGATCTCCAGGCCCGCCTCACTGCTGACGTAGAGAAATCCGTTCGAGAACGCCACACCGCCTTTGGTCTCGCGTGCGGCCAGCGCTCCGATGAAATCTTCGCGCGCGATCTGCATGTCGCCGAGGTCGGTGACGGTGTAGGTCGTGAGCGTTTGTCCGCGCAGCGCGAACACCTGCGAGCCGAAACGGAAAACGCCGTGCGGCGACAGGTAGAACGCAGTCGGCGCCGCGTTGGTCGCAACGAGCGTCAGCGGGCAGGTCGCCTGGTACTGATCGGCGAATGCCGCCGTCGGAACGATGACAGCGGCGACAAGGACAACGAGAGCGATCCGTGACAAAACGCGCATACATGCCTCCCAAAAACCACACCCAGAACGCGCTCCGCAGAGCAGTATTCGGATTCGTCTTAGCTCATAACTATCTATCAATCGGGTACTTTTTTCAACTCAGCCGCTCGGGGCTCCGTCACGAGCCGCCCGAAAACTCGGCGTTGTGCGAGCCTCGGGACCTTCTTGCCGGCCCGTGTATCATGGCGTCACTCAGCCTTGGAACACGGGCGGGAGATGGAAACAACTCGGCCGTCCCGAGGCGTTACGAGTGGAAATCATGCTCGACGGTAACGTGCTCGTCCTCAACAGAGTCTTCCAGGCGGTGCAGATCACATCTGCCCGCCGTGCGCTGACCTTGTTGTACAAAGGGCAGGTCAAGGCCGTCGACTCCGAGTACCGGACTTACGATTTCGACAACTGGGCCGATATCCCCGTTCAGGCCGACGATCACTACGTCCGCACGCCCAGCCGCAACATCCTGATCCCGCACGTTGTGCAGCTCCTGATCTTCGACCGCCTTCCGCGGCAGGAGGTCAAGTTCTCGCGCGGCAACATCTATCTGCGCGACGGCAACCGCTGCCAGTACTGCGGCAAGAAGTTTTCGTCGTCGGAGCTGTCGCTCGATCACGTCGTGCCGATCTCGCGCGGCGGCAAGTCGACGTGGGAAAACGTCGTCTGCGCCTGCCTTCCCTGCAACGTGAAAAAGGGGAACAAGCTGCTGACCGAGACCGGCTTACAGATCAAACGGCAGCCCGTGCGGCCGCGCTGGCATCCGCTCCATCGCCTCCAGGGACGAAACTTCCCCGACATCTGGAAGAACTTCCTGGATGAGGCGTACTGGAATGTGGAACTGACGGAGTGATGCGTGCGCCAGTGGCGCACGCGTTGTCAGTTGTCGGTTGATTGCGTGCTGGCGCACGCGTTGTCCGGTTGCGCTTCGCGCGTGGTTTCGCGATGTTCCCCGAACCGGCGCCGCAACAGCGGCAAAGAGAGGGTAGCGAGGGGTGCGAGCGCTTTTTGCGAGCACCCCTCGTAATTGTGCGATTGAGAATCGTGTCGCGTCAGCGGCACTGGATGATCAACCGCGATCTGTCGCAACTTTTCCAATGCCGCTGACGCGACATGGAGAAGAAGAATCTCGCGTTACGAGGGGTTGCTCGCAAAAAGCGCTCGCACCCCTCGCAATCCTCTTTCCAGCCGCTACCGCGGCTCTAGGGGTACGTTCACATCGACTTAGCTCGACAAATCTGGCTCTCGTTGCAAGCGATCTGGCTACGCCGATGTGAGGATTAGACTCGCAACGACGCGTTCGCAGTTGTTGAGTCGCCCCATTACGCGCGAAGCGCAACTAAACCGACAACGGACAACGCATCGCGCCCCGCGCGACGCAAAATCACACCTTCGCCGCCAAGTCCCTCAATTCCTCCCCCTCATTCACGAAGCGGTTGATCATCACGCCGTACTGCTTCTCGTACAGCTTCCGATAGCGACCTCCGTGAACCATTAGCTCGCTGTGGGTACCGCGCTCGGTGATCTCGCCACCTTCGAGGACGAGGATCTGATCGGCATTGCGGATGGTCGAGAGTCGGTGGGCGATGACGAATGTCGTCCGGCCTTGCATCAGCGCGTTCAAACCATCCTGGATCAGCGCCTCGGACTCGCTGTCGAGTGACGACGTTGCCTCATCGAGGATAAGGATCCGCGGGTTGGCGACGATCGCGCGGGCGATGGCCACGCGTTGCTTCTGCCCGCCGGACAGGCGTACGCCGCGCTCGCCGACGATCGTTTCGTACTTGTCCGCGAAGCCCTCGGTGAACTCGTCCACGTGCGCGATGTGCGCGGCGCGCAACACCTCCTCGCGCGAGGCTTGTGGGTTGCCGAGGGCGATGTTGTCGTAGATCGACTCGGCGAAAAGAAACGAATCCTGCGGCACGATGCCGAGGTGCGAGCGGTAGTCGGCGAGACGGAGATCGTTCATCGGCTTGCCGTCGACGAGAATCTCGCCCTGCGTCGGATGATGGAACGCCGCGATGAGCGAGATCATCGTGCTCTTCCCGGATCCCGAGGGACCGACGAGCGCGATCGATTTGCCGGCGGGCGCGATGAGATTGATGTCCTTTAGCACCGGCACGCCGGGTGTGTACTCGAACCAGACATCGCGAAACTCGATACCGCCTGCGATGTCCTCGGTCTGGTTCTTGGCCGCATCTTCCTCATCTTCGCGCTTCTCGCTGAATACTTCGCGCATCCGTTCGAGACCCGCGAACGCCTCGGAAAGCTGCGTTCCGATCGAAACGATCTGCACCACGGGGCCGATGACGAGCGCAAGGTAGAGCGTGAACGCGATCAAGTCGCCAGGCGTCATTCCCACGAGCGGATTGGCCATGTGTGCGACCACCTGATGTCCGCCGACATACATCACGACCGCGCTCACCGCGCCGACGAGGAACGTGGTCATCGCGCCAGCGGTGGAGATGGTGCGCATCGTTCCGACGATGAGGTTGAGCAGCTTCCGCGCGCCGGCTTCGAAGACCTTCTCCTCGTGCTCCTCGGCGGTGTATGCCTTGACGATGCGAATACCGGAGAAGCTCTCCGTCAGTCGCCCGGTCACTTCGGCGTTCACCGCTCCGCGCTGTTTGAAGAGCGGACGCGCAGTTGAAAACGCCCAGAACAAAATGGCCGCGAAGGCAAAGAACGCCAGGAAAACCATCGACGCCAGACGCGCGCTGAGATGAAAGAGGAAGGCCGTGGCGAAGCCAGCCGTGACGACGCCGCCAAAGATCTGCGCGAGTCCGGTACCGACGAGGTTGCGGATTCCTTCGGCATCGTTCATGACGCGCGACACCAGGACGCCGGTCTTGGTCGAATCGAAGTAGCGGATCGGAAGACGCTGTACGTGCTGCTGCAAACGCGTGCGGAGATCGGTGATCGATCGCTGCGCGGCAATGCCGAGGATTTGCGCGAGGGCGTAGTCGGTCGAGCCGCCGAAAATCGCCACCGCGAGACTCACCAACACGAGCTTCGGCAGAAGATCGACATGTCCTTTCCCGATCACGTCGTCGTACAGCAGCTTCGACATGTAAGGGAGGACGATGCTGGAAAGCCGGTTGACGAGCAGCAACGGAATGCCGATGGCCAGCCGCGCCCGCGAGCGCCAGATGATCTCGCCGGCATCTTTGAGGATGGCCCGAAAGCGGGCCTTGTCCATTTTTTTCTTCGTCTTCTCTTTTTCGGATCCGTGGTGTGCCATCGGCGAATTGTAGACGGTGGGAGTGGGGAGTTGGGTGTGGGGAGTGGGAGCCGTTGCATCATCTCCAACTCCCCACTCCCCACAACCCACTCCCTATGGTTCAAAACTTGCTATTGAGGCTGCTGATTGGAGTGGCCTCAATGACGTTAGTGAATTCTCTTTGCGCAGAAATCAGTATCTATCAAGGAGTTGGCGAGCAGACCGGGGTGCTCGTCGAACGAAGCGCGATTCGGGGCAAGAAGGGGTTGTGCAAGAGCATGCGGGACCTGGCGATCAAGTCGCGCGTCCTCGGCGACGGCTACTACTACATCCCCATCGAGCTCTGGCCGGACACCAAAGAGCCGGTGACCGTGCACAAACATGACTGGACCGTGATCGGTTCGATTCCGCGCACATCCCGCGCTGCCAAGAAACCGCTCGCCGAATCGCGGCCCGAGCCCGCCTGAAATCAATTCAATTCCGGAGCCCTCACGATGAAACGTTGTTTCGCCGTACTGATGATTGCTGCCTTCGCTACTGCCGCCTTTGCCCAGGAAGAGGAAGGAACCGGCGCTGCCAAAGGCGCGCAGGTCAACATGACTGGCAAAGGCTACAGCGCCGCCTACGTCATCGAGCCGTCGAGCAAACGCGTGCTGCTCGAAGAGAACGCGCACGTTCCTTTGCCCACCGCATCGATGGCTAAGATGATGACCTGCATCCTGGCCATGGAGCAGATCCAGTCGGGCCAACTCAAGCTCGATACGCCGGTGACGGTGTCAGCACGCGCGAGCAAGATGGGCGGCTCGCAGATCTTCGCTCGCGAAGGTCAATCCTTTCCGATGCAGACGCTGCTCGCGGCCACGATGATCCGTTCCGCGAA
The DNA here is from genome assembly GCA_036260495.1 of Thermoanaerobaculia bacterium. GTDB lineage: Bacteria > Acidobacteriota > Thermoanaerobaculia > Gp7-AA8 > Gp7-AA8 > JADGNZ01. Next base: position 3,584 of record DATAMS010000602.1, on the reverse strand, counting down.
CGACACCGCGGAGATGATCGCAGAGAAGATCGGCGGCTCGGCCGAGGCCTTCGCGGATCTGATGAACGACAAGGCGCGCCAGCTCGGACTCAAAGAGACGACCTTCTACGACCCGCACGGTCTGCCGAACAGTCAGGACCCAAAGCACATCGATGTCTCCAGCGCGCACGATCTGGCGATCATCGGGATGGAGTTGATGAAGTACCCGCTGATGCGCGAGTACGCGAAGACGGCCTGGATGCCCTTCACAAACGCCAGCTACACCTCGGGGCTCACGAATCCGAATCACATGATCAACCCAAAGAGCCGCGACTATTACGGCGACGCCATCGGCATCAAGACGGGCTACTCCGGCCCTGCCGGCTACTGCATCACCGCCGCGGCGAAACGCGGCGACATGGAGCTGGTCGCGGTCGTCATGGGCGCGCGTGCGCCGTCGGGTCCGGACAGTTCATTCGGAATCGCCGCGCGCCTGTTCAACGAGACCTTCGTGCACTGGCGCCAGTTGACGCCGCTGCACAAAGGAACCGTAGTTGGGCAAGCTCCGGTCGCCGAGGGACAGGCGAAGACGGTCGCTGCGGTTGCCGCGGGCGACGTTTCGACGCTCGTACAACGCGGTCAGGAAGGGACGATCAGCGTTAAGTTCGTTCCGAGCAATCTCACGGCTCCGGTCCGCGCCGGCCAGCAAGCCGGCGTCATCATCGTGACGCAAGCCGGCCAGCAGATCGGCCGTGCGCCCGCAGTCGCGCAAACCGCCGTCGAGAAGCAGCCGTGGTGGAAAAAGTTCTGGCCGTTTTGATTCGGTAGCCGGCTCGCCGGTTTCAAGCTTTCCGCAGCCGGAAAAAAGGCCGCCGGAAAACGACCCGGCGGCCTGATGCAATTGCACTAGTGAATCTTTAGAACACGATCTTCGCCGCGAACTGCAGGATGCGCGGACCAAACGATGTGGTCGGCAGCCCAAACGGGTTCGACGTCGGGATGTCCTGCAGCGTGAACTTCGTCGGGATACCGCCTGTGGTTGCAACCGCGTAGTACGTGTTGCGGACGACCGTGACGTTGCTCTCGTTGAACAGATTGAACGCCTCAGCGATGAGCTGGAGGCGCGCTCCGGCGAAGATTCCGATCTCCTTCGTCACGCGAGGATCGACCGAGAACTGATGCGGGAGACGGAACGTATTGCGCGCAAAGCCGGGAGCGCGGTCGTTGCGGGCATTGCCATCGTTGTTGAGATCGACGCTGGTGAACGCGGTATACGGCTGGCCCGACTGCCAGCTCGCGATGCCGCTGATCGTCCATCCGCCGAAAATGCCGCGGGCAAATCCGCTCGTGTGCTCGGCGTACGAATCGAGGCTCCATACGCCGCTGAGCACGACGCGGTGCGGCACATCGTTGTCGCCCGGCGCCCAATCGCCGTGCAGGTTGAGCGGATCCTGCGCGTATTTCGGATCGTCAGTTCCCGGCACGACGGCCGTCGCATCCGGACGGTCGTCCTTCACCTTCGAGTAGGTGTACGCGAGGCGCATCTGCCAGTTGTTCGAGAAGCGCTTCTGAATGTCGAAGGTCAGGCCGTTGTACTGCGAATTCGCGCTCGACTGGAACTCGATGATACGAGCGAAGTTTGCGAACGGGCGGCCTGTGTAACGGGTGAACGACGCGGTGCCGAGCGATGCGCCCGTGGCAGCGCTGACGATCGGAGCGGTGACCGTGGTCGGATTCGAAACGTTGATGTCGATCGAGCGCGGGAGATCCGAGCCCTTCACATACTGGTACGTCACCGACACGGCGATGTCGTTCGTCAGACCGCGCTCGATGCCGAGGCTGCCCTGCTGCACTTTTGGGTTCTGAAAATTCGGAGCGAAGACGAAGATCGTCGGCTTCGGCAGCGTGACGCCGGTCGGAATCGAGCTGTAGATGTTCGGATAGGTCGGAATCAGCGCGCCGGTGAAGCTGAGCGTCTGCACGTTAATCCCGTTGTTCGAATGCGCGGTGCCGATCATGATCGCTGGCGTGCGGCCGTAGAAGATGCCGTAGCCGCCGCGGACGACCGTGCGGTTGGCCGCATTCGGCGTCCACGCGAAGCCGACCCGCGGGCTGTAGTTGTTGTGATCTTCGGGAACGTTGCTGGTGTCGAGTCCCGCGGCGAGAAGCTGCGCATCAGGATTCTTCACCGTTGGCTGCGCGATCTTCTGGAAGTCGTAACGCAGTCCGGCGTTGACCGTCAGCGTCGGATTCACCTGCCACTGATCCTGAACGAAGGCCGCGTACTCGGTCATGTCGGGATGCGTGACGGGGCCCGTGGTGCCGGGACCGGCGAACGCCTGCAGGTAGCTCGCAGCGATTCCGTTCTGGAAGTTCGCCAGGCTGCTGAAGCTGTACGAACCGAAGAAGTTGCCCGGGAAGTAGTTGAGGATCTTGTCCTGATTGACGTCGAAGCCGCCCTTCACGGTGTGGCTGCCGAAGACGTTCGTCAGCGTGTCGGCGATCTGATGACGCTTGATGGTCGTCTCGCGCGGGCTGAAGGTGTTGCTGCCGATGTTCAGGACGCGAACCGAGCCCTGGTTGACCTGCGCTTCCGGAAGCGAGCTGTTGGCAAGGCCCGGCTCGCTGTCTTTCGCGTACTGGCCGCGCAGTTCGTTGAAGAGTGAGTTGGTGATGACGGTCGAGTTGACGAACGAGAAGGTGTCGGTCTTCACGAGCGAGTCGCCGGTGTGCTGGAGCGCGTTCGACGAGTTGCCGTTCTCGAAATTGCCGCCCGTGAATTTCTGGCGGTTGTAGCGCAGCGAGAGATGATCGTTGGCGAGCAACTCGCTGTCGGTCTTGAAGAGGAAGACATCCTGGTTCTGCGTCTTCTGGTACGTGTCGGATAGCGCAACGATCTTCGCGTAGCCGGCCTGCGACGCGGCGTCAGCAGGAACCGCGGAGGCGGAGACGCCGAGAAGGATCGGATTATCGATCGAGTTGCGCTGGGCGTCGTAGTTGGCGAAGAAGAAGTGCTTCTCCTTCACGATCGGACCGCCGAGGCTGAAGCCGTACTGATCGAAGTGATACGGACCCTTCACGCGCGGCGGCGTCTGGATCGTGTTGATGTAGTCGTTGGCGTTGTAGCGGCGGTCGCGCAGGAAGTCGAACGCCGTGCCGCTGAATTCGTTCGTGCCCGACTTGGTGACGACGTTGATGACCGCACCGCCGGCGCGGCCGTATTCGGCCGAGTAGGCGTTGGTGTTGACTTGGAACTCTTTCACCGCGTCCTGCGAAAACTGGTACGGAGCGCGGCCGGAGCCTGTACGCCCGAGGGCTTGGCCGAAAAACGTGTTGTCGTTGTTCGCTCCGTCGATGACGAGCGAATTGAGCGTGCCGCGCTGGCCGGCGAAGCTGATGTCGCCGAGGCGGACGTCGCGCACGACGCCCGGCGTGGTGAGAACGAAGTCGATGAAGTTCCGGCCGTTCGTCGGCAGATTCTCAATCGCTTTCTCATTGACCACCGAGCTCACCTCGGAACGCGTGGTGTCGACGAGCGGCGCCGAAGCGGTGACGGTCACGCTCTCCGACACGCCCTGCTTCAGCGTGAAGTTGACGGCCGAATC
>DATAMS010000481.1:0-2752 GCA_036260495.1 Thermoanaerobaculia bacterium | reverse complement strand
CTTGTCAGAGGCGCGTTCGACAGCAACGACTGGCGCCTCGCGAAGCGCAACGACGTCGGCGCGCGGTTCACGCCGCTGACCACGAACCGCCACGCGCGCGCCGGTGCGCGCGAGCGCGTCCGCGATGGCGCTGCCGAGCGGGGCGCGAGGCAATCGCCAGGTGCGCGTTCCAACTTCGAGCACGCCGGGATGAAGCAACGCCACGCCGCGAAAGGCCTGCTCCTCGCGCAGGCGCGCGAGCAGTTGGATTTGCAGCCCGCCGAGGCGAGGCGAGGGCGGCGTGGCGAGGACGTTGAGCAGAGGAGCGCGTCCGGTCCGCGATAGAGCACCGCGAACGAGGCGCGTTTGAAGACGCAGCGATTCGCCGATCCGCTCGGCTGCACGACGAAATGCGGAGCCAGGGCCTTCACCGCGAATGACGCGGGCGGCAGTCCGTATGAGCGTGGTCATCGTCGATTCGCCATCACCATCTCGTACACAATCTCGATCTCTTCCGCATGCTCGTCGGCACTCTTGATGGCCGGAATGCGCGATGACCATATATCGACGATCTCGGGGGATGTCGCCAGCCGCAGGACGACGTCGTGAAGAGCGCCGGCATCACGCGGCGGGAACAACTCGCCGCACGATCCCGGCTCGAACATCTCCAGCAGCGCGCCGTCCGCCGAGGCGACGACAGGGACGCCACGGGCCATCGCTTCGCGCGCTGCCAGCCCGAACGACTCCAGACCGATCGATGGGACCAGCATCACATCGATCGAGTCGAAAATCCCCACCTTCGCATCCTCGGCAAACGTTCCCTCGAGGGTCAGGAGATGACCGCCGAGCGCACGTAGCGTTTCGACGTACGCCGGCGATGCGGATGCATCGCCCCACACGTGCAGCGTCGCCATCGCCCGATCGATTCCGCGAAATGCCTCGGCAGCGATATGAATCCCTTTGTGAGGAAGGATCGATCCCACGATTCCGAATCGAAGCGGAGCGCGCGCGGCCCTTCGCGGCGGACGCGTAGCGGTCTCGACGCCATACGGCAAGACGAATGCAGGAACGTTTTCCGGCAGAAGACCAGCGCGGTCGTAGTCGTCACGAATGAACTGCGAGCCCATGACGAATGCGTCCGCTGCGGAAAGCGCATGCCGCGCCGCATGCCGCCGCATCCGATGCAACGCACGATTCCAGAGCGGCGCCGGAGCGATTCGCGTGAGCGGTGCGCATCGGGCGCATTTGGCGAGGCCCGGCCCACTGCATCGCTGCCATGCGAAATCGAACAGGTTCACGCGTCTGCACAGCGGCCACCAATCCTGAATCTGCTGAACGATCGGAACGCCAAAAGCTTTCGCGATTCCAGCCAGCGAGAAAGCGTGTCCGGCCAGATGATGAATGTGAATCAGCTCCGGCTTTTCCTCGCGCAGAAATCGCGCGAAGTCGCGATCGAATATGCGATCGCGCATCGCGTTACGCGCCATCGGATTGCGCTGCACGAAGTTGTTGGTGACGAGCCGCACACGTGCGCCGTCGTCCGAAAGCTCGACGGCCTCACCCTGCTCGCGCGCAGGATCCGCCATCCGCGTGAAAACCGAAACCTCGCGCCAATGCAGTTGCCGCTGAACGAGCCAATACGCGTACAGCTCCGTCCCCGCCTGCTGCTTCGGCGGCCATCCATGCACGAGATGGACAACCTTCCGCGGCCCGCGGCGCGCGGTGACCGGCGCGCGTGCGCGCAACGCGCGGTCGATTCGCTCGTGTACCGATGCCAGCGGATTCGCCTTCATGAACGCCGCGATCGCAGGCATGTAATCAGGATGCTGCTGCGACAACGTTCTCGCCGCGGCACGTTGCAGCGCGCCACGCGATGCACCGAAGCTGCGATGTCCTGCATGCGCGATGAACGTGGCGTCGTCCGCGATGTGCAGCCAGCCGCGCGCCAGCGCCCGCATGCAGAAATCGTTTTCCTCGCCGTAGCCAAGTCCGAATCGTTCGGCGTCGAAAACGCCAATGTCGTCGAGGAGCGCGCGGCGGATAAAGAGGCAGACTCCGACGCCGGTCGGCAGGCGCGGATACTCCCTTTTCGAAACGCGCTCGACGAGTGCCGCGAAAGAATCCACATCGAAACCGGTGGGAATCAGGTTCTCTTCGAACGCGCGCGGCACGGAGCAGAGCGTGGCGTTGTTCGACAACGGCGTAACCGTCCCAATGTCGCCCCACGAAACGCTGGCGTCGATCAGTTTGTCGAGCCAGCGCGCGGTGACGATCGTGTCGCTGTTGAGGAGGACGACGTCTCGCGACGACGCGCGCATGCCCCGATTCACGCTGGCGACGAAGCCGCAGCGCGTGTCGTTGCGCAGAATCTGCGAGGCCACCGCTGACTTCACGACTGATTCGACGGCATCATCCTGCGGGCCGTCGATCACGAGAATGAGTCCATGCCGCGCCAGATCGGTTTGTTTGACAACGCTTGCCAGGCAACGTTCGAGATCCGCCGCAGCACCGTAAATGGGAATGATCACATCGACCGCGTCCGGCCGCGGAGCCGGCGGACGGCCGGCGCCGATGGTCCAGTCGAGCGGCTGGCTAGGCGGCATCATTCACTAGCCCAGTGCGTGCTTATCGCGTCCTGCAACTCCCCCCTCATCCGGCTTCGCCACCTTCTCCCCCACAAAAAGCGTGGGGGAAAAGGCGCTCGATGGGAAGGAGTCGTCGAAAAGAGAGAGTAATTCGGACCGCGCATCCCAAACATCGAGCGCCTTCTCCC
>DATAMS010000503.1:0-10273 GCA_036260495.1 Thermoanaerobaculia bacterium | reverse complement strand
ACATTCATCCGGATACGTTTGAAAAACTTCTTCCACTGATGGAGTTCCGAAACGCAGTGGCCCATGGCTTTAAGCCGCGTAACGCCGCCCCGAGCATTCCAGAAGTAATCGACGAGATCCGTCACCTTCAAAACGCGGCGTAGCTTTCGAGCGGCAGGGTTTGAAAGCTCAGCGCGACGCGTTTGCGATCGCGCCGGCGACCTGGGTGAGGAACGCCGAGGTGGATAGCCAGCTCTTGTCGGGGTAGTAGGCAAAGACCGGACTGCCGCCGCGGATCGTATCGATGATCTTCTGCGACACTTCCGGACGTACCGCCGGGCAACCCCAGCTTCGCCCGAGGCGGCCAAGCGCTTTCACCGCTTCCTGGCTGACGTACGACGCGCCGTGCAGCACGATCATGCGGTCCCAGGCCATGTCGTTGACCCCCGCTTCGAGACCGCGCAGGCGGAGCGAATAGCCGTTGCCACCGTTGTAGGTATCGGCGGTGACGAAGAGTCCGAGGCTGGTGGCGAGGCTGCCAGGCTCGTTGGAAAAGAAGGAGGCGACATCACCGCCGCTCGCTTTTCCGTGCGCGACTAATTCGCGGAAGAGCAGCTTGTGCGCGGCGAGATCGAAGATGAAGAGACGCGGTTGGGAAGACGGCAGCGAGTAGTCGATCACCGTCAGCAGGTTTCGCCGCGGAACGAGACCACGATCCTCGGCGCGCGTGGCCGCGTCGAGCGCAAGCTTCAGAACGTTCGGACGAAGGCCCGGCGCCTGGCTGATGAGCGAGGCGACCACGGTGTCGGATGAGCCCGCCGCGCGCATCGGCATAGCAAACGCGGTAGCCACAGCAATGGTGAGGAGTAGTCGCTTCATTAGTTTCCCGGGGACGATCGGTTTTGGACTCGGATGATAACAAATAACCTCGGGGAGTATTGCGTGACCTTGGTTCACCTCATGCAGTAGGACCGCCGCATGAAGCGTCTCCTGCTCCCGGTCATACTGATTCTTTGCCTCTCCACACTCCCGATTCACGCCGACGTTTTTCGACTGCTCGAAAGTCCGCGGGATGGCGCGCAGGCTCGCGTCGACATCATTCAGCAGGCTCACTCCGACATCAGCGCCGTTTATTTTATTGCCCACAACGACCGCATTACGCTCACCGCGCTTGGGCTGCTTCGCGATGCGCGACGGCGCGGGGTCGGGCGGGTGCGGCTGATCGTCGACGCCAATTTTCAGCACATTCCGAAACCCGTTCTCGCGCATCTAGCCGATGAAAACGTCGAGGTGCGCGTCTATCACCCGTTCACGTTGCAGCATCTGAACTGGCTCTTCCACCGGATGCACGAGAAGGTGGTCGTCGTCGATGGGAAGCGCTATATCACCGGCGGCCGCAATCTCGCCGAGTCGTACTTCGGGCTGAAGAAACGCAACTACATCGATCGCGATGTCTACGTCGAAGGTTCCTCGGCAACCGCTGCGCAACAGCACTTCGAAGATCTCTGGAACAGCAGCGATGTCTTCGAATTGAACGTGAACGTCTCGCCCGCGGCAAAGGCGAAGGCTGCCCGCATTCTCGACGACGCCGCGCAGGGAAAGGGACTCGAAAAACTCATCACGCTGAACACGGGACGCGATTGGTCGAAGGGATTGCCGGACATCGGCGACGTTCGTTTTCTTTCCGACCCGATCGGGGAGGCAAAGGGTCCGCGCCTTGCGGTCCGGCTCGCCGAGGTGATCGAAGGCGCGAAAAAATCGGTGGTGATTGAGTCGCCGTACGTCGTCCCGTCGCCCGAGGTTCTCGACTTGCTGCGGCGCAAGCGCGCGGAGGGCGTGCGCGTGCAGATCATTACCAACTCGCTGCGCTCTTGCGATGGCGCGTTGCCGTATGTCGCCTACCTCAAGTACCGCCGCAAATTGCTTCGCGCAGGGATTGACATGCGCGAGTATCGCGGGCCCGACACACTGCACGCCAAATCGCTCGTGATCGACGGTCATATCGTTCTGGTCGGGTCGTACAACATCGATCAACGTTCGGAAAACCAGGACAGAGAGGTGATGGCCGAGGCGGACGATGACGACGTCGCGCGAGAGTTGATGGGCGCCATCCGACATCACATCGACAACTCGTGGGCCGTCGGGCGCGGCAGTGAAGGCCCCCACGCGCCGTTCTCGTGGCGTTTGCGCGCGTGGCTGTCGCGATTCCTGCTCGTTCCTTTTGTCGAGAACCAGTTGTAGAGCGTGGTCTAATCGCGGCGATCCATGTACGAGAACCGGCGCGAAAAACTCCTGACACGTGCGGAATTCGCGCTGCGGGTGCTGTGGCACTTCAGCTTTGGAGTGGGCGCCGCAGCGATCTCCCTCGCTGCCGGAGTACTTGGATATCGCTATCTGGCGGGCCTATCGTGGGTCGATTCCCTCCTCAACGCGTCGATGATCCTCGGCGGGATGGGACCGGTCGATACGCTGACGACAGACGGCGCCAAGATCTTTGCGTCGTTGTATGCGCTCTTTTCCGGACTCGTTTTTATCGGCCTCCTCGGCGTCCTCCTGGCGCCATTCATCCATCGCCTCATGCACAGACTGCACATGGATGAGAGCAATACGAAGAGCGATGAATGAAGGATGAAACGCGATTCCCTTCTGCCACTTTCACTCTTCACCCTTCACTCTTCACACTTCTAAATCATGGCCCTTACCGCAACGATGTACCGCTTCAACATCCAGCTTTCGGATGTCGATCGCGGCGTTTACGAGACCCTCGAGTTGCCGATCGCGCGGCAACCGTCTGAGACCGCGGAGTACATGCTGACGCGCGTGCTGGCGTGGTGCCTCGAGTACACCGAAGGTATCGCGCTGACCGAGGGCGTGGCATCGGGCGATGAGCCGGCGGTGCTCGTGCGCGATCTGACGGGACGCGTCACCGCATGGATCGAAGTCGGCGCTCCCGATGCCGACCGCGTGCATCGCGGCAGCAAACTCGCCGGCCGCGTGGCCATCTACACCCATCGCGATCCCGCCATGGTCCTCGGCCAGCTCGCCGGAAAAAAGATTCATCGCGGCGACGAGATCCCGATTTACACCTTCGGCCGCGGCTTCATTGAGAGCGTGGCCGCCACCCTGCCCCGCCGGGCGTCGCTATCGATCACGGTGACCGAGCGCCAGCTTTATCTCGACGTCGATGACCAGTCGTTTTCGACGACGATCGAGGAGCGAAGAGCGGGGTGAGGAGTCAAGGGCGCGATGACTGGCACCATCGCGGGACACAGAAATGTTCAATGTTTCGTGTTGACTGTTGAGTGTTGAATGGACCGAGGCTGCGACCATTCAACATCCAACACTCAACATTACTCAACACGGAACATTCAACATTCCAGTAGATCAACCGGGAATGAGTTTCGGTCGACGACTGACCCCAGCCTGATTCCACCCAAACCCGTTATCCTTTCCCCGCACGGAGGGCATCGTATGGGCCGGTCACTCTTCGGAAAGTTGCATCGTCGTTTTGGGCGCCGCATTTCGGGGCAGGAGCGGCAGCGCCGCGCGGCGGAGCATTACGAAAGGTTGCGTCAGGCGATGCCGGTCGGACTCGTCGGCGCGCCGCGGCGGATCGCGACGACGAATCCGCGCGTCGCGGTGCTCGGTGCGGGATTCGCGGGAGTCAGCGCTGCGTGGTTCGCGAAGCGGGCAGGGTTCGCGGTCACGCTGATCGAGCCGCTCGTTGTCGGCGGGCGCGTGTCGTCAACGGACAAGCTCGTTCCGGGACGGATTCTCGAAGCGGGCGCGGAGTTGATTGGGACCAACCATCCGCTTTGGCTTGCTCTTGCCGCCCATTTTGGTCTCGCGATGAGCGCCGTCTCCTCGGAGGACAACTACGCTGCGGCCGGGCTGGACATGCCGATGATCCTTGATGGCCGCAGTCTCTCCAACGACGAACAGGAAAAACTCCACGCGGAGATGGACGAGGTCTTTCGCAAATGGGGAGCCGAAGCATCCGTGGTCAAGAATCCGTGGATGCCGTGGACAACTGCGGGCGCGGCGGATCTCGACGCCATGTCGCTCGCGGCGCAGATTCCTAGCGGTGTCAGCGAGCTGACAAAGAAGGCCATCCTGCTCGAGTTCGAGCTCGATAACTGCACGCCGGCGGAGCAGCAAAGCTGGCTCGGCGCGCTGTCGCAACTCGCGGCCGGCGGCGGCTATGCGTTCTTCGATGAGACGGAAGTCTTCCGCTGCGCCGCTGGCAATCAATCCCTCGCCCGCCGCCTCGGCGCCGGTCTGGACCTCAACCAGGGACGCGCCACGAACATCCGCACCAGCGGTGAACGGCTCTTCATCGAGCTTGATGGAGGCGCGGTCGATGGCCCGTACGATTTCGCAGTCGTCGCCGTTCCGTCCGTGGCGATGGAGAAGATCACGATCGATGGCAAGCCCTTCCCGTATCGCGCAATCGCGCACGGTCCGGCGGTGAAGTACCTCTCCGGCGTCGAGCATCGCTTCTGGATTCCGGAAGGAGTCGCGCCGAGCGGGATGTCCGATCAACTCGGGATGATCTGGGAAGGCACCGACAATCAGATGGACACGGCGCGCTTCGACGTCAGCGTCTTCGCCGGCGGACGTCCTGCGCAACATGCCATCGACGCAGGCGGCGGCCCGTCGTACTTTGCGCCGCGCCTCAACGCGCTCCTGCCGCATTACGAAGCGTTCACGACCGAGTTCGAGAACTGGCCGAAGCGCATCGGCATGGGCTACTCCACTCCTGCAATCGGCGAAGTGACCACGAAACAGAAAGCGTACACGAACCTGATCGCCGACCGCATCGCCGTCGCCGGCGAGCACACGTCGCCGGCATGGTTCGGCTTCATGGAGGGAGCGCTGGAGTCAGGACTCGTAGCGATGTCGCGCATCGCAAACATCGCCGGAATCCCGCTCGCGCCAGAGTACGGAGACTTTCACGCGGTTTAAGAAGAGTGAAGTGTGAAGAGTGAAGAGTGAAAAAGCCGGCGAGTGCGTGATTTTCATTCACTCTTCACTCTTCACCCTTCACTCTTCAAGAATCATCTCCAAACCGACAGAATCATCCCCGCTGCAATGAACGACACCAGGTTGTAGGCGGAGTTGATGAACCAGAGCGGCTTCTTCGTCATCGAGAAAATCGCGGTGGCGAAGCTTGTCGGCGCTGCGAATCCGACCCAGCAGATCGTTCCTACCATCGCGCCGCGTGCCAGCGAGTACGGGAAGAAGTGATTGATGATGATGGCCAGGATGTACGACTGAACCAGCGCGCAGAGGAAGGCCATCAGGAACAGCCCTCCCATCGCGCCGGAACCTTCCTTCATCTTCTCCTCCGAGATGCCCATGAGCGCGATCCACGGCTTCTTGAAAATCACGGAGTACCAAAGACCGCCGAGGATGAAGATGACGACACCACTGACGAGGATGGCCAGGTAGTTCACATGAGGAAAGGGCACGGACGCCTCCTTCTGCGCGGTCGTTGGGAACGAGGGCAAAGATACCACTGGCGGGGGTGGGGTGTCGGGGGCGGGAGGGTCAAAGGCGAAATGTTGAATGTTGAGCGTTGGATGTTGAATGGACATCAAGCGACTTCCACCCATTCAACGCTCAACATTCAACATCCAAGATCCAACATTCGCTTTTGACTTTCTGCCCCATCACGCCACAGATGAAAATCCCCTGCACCTCGCGTTAAGATCCCCCTTCGCATGCCCGCGCTTCGATCAGTCATTGCCGCCTCCGGGAGCTACATCCCGCCGGTCCGCGTTCCCAACTCGGAATTTCTGAATCATGATTTCCGAGGGGCGGATGGGGCGCCGATGGGGAAGACGAACGCCGAGATCGTCAAGCAGTTCGAGGCCATCACCGGCATTCAGGAGCGGCGTTACGTCGAGAGCGGTACGGTCACATCCGACATCGCGTACGAAGCGGCGAACGATGCATTGACGTCGTCCGACATTGATCCCGAATCGCTCGACCTCATCATCGTCGCCCACAATTTCGGCGACGTGCAAAAAGGCGGCGGCCCGCCCGATCTCGTGCCATCGCTCGCCGCGCGCGTGAAGTCGAAGCTGCGCATTGCCAAGCCGCGCGCGGCCGCCTTCGATCTCGTCTTCGGTTGCCCGGGTTGGATTCAAGGAGTCATCACCGCTGACGCCATGATCCGCGCCGGCGACATCCAGCGCGCCATGATCATCGGCGCCGACACGCTCTCGCGCATTTCCGATCCCCACGACCGCGACAGCATGATCTACGCGGACGGCGCGGGCGCGACTGTGTTGGAAGCGCGCCAGACCGACGCCGGAATCCTGGCGCACGCGTCGCGCTCCGACACGCTCGACCACTCCGGCATGTTATCGATGGGGCCCTCGAACAAAGAGGAAGTCTTCATCGAGGCGCTCTTCCTGAAGATGGAAGGCCGCAAGCTGTACAAGTACGCGCTGCAGACCGTGGCCAGCTCGATGAAGGAATGCCTCGACAAGGCCGGCATCGCGCTGACAGAGGTCTCGAAGATCCTCATTCACCAGGCCAACGGCAAGATGGACGAGGCGATCGTCGCGGCGCTTTACGACTCCGAGAAGCTGCAGCCGCCCCCGGACGTGATGCCGATGACGATCTCCTGGCTCGGCAACAGCTCCGTGGCCACGGTGCCGACGCTGTTCGATCTGATCGCCAAAGGCCGCCTCGACGGCCAGTCCTTCCACCCCGGCGAGATCGTCCTCTTCGCCTCGGTCGGCGCCGGCATGCACATCAACGCATTCGCCTACCGGATGCCGTAGAAAGCTGCAATAACTCGCTTTCAAAATGGGGTCAGGTCTACTTTTGAAAGTTGCGAGTATCCGCAATGAGCAATCAATAGGTTCGTCACTTTCAAAAGTAGACCTGACCCCATTTTAAAGCGCCTCGCTCCCGAGTGATAAAGTGTGTCGGGTGAACAGGGTTGTTCGAGTCTTTCCAAACTTCGAAGCCGCGGATGATGCCGACGATCAGTTTTACGCGCAACTCACGCCCGAGGAGCGGCTCGACATCCTTCTTGAGCTGACCGAGCGCGAGCGGAGCTCACTTGGCGAAGCTGCAAGCCGATTTGAGAGAGTTCATCATATTGTTGAACTCTCACGGCGTTGAATACCTCATCGTCGGCGGCCACGCGGTGGCATTTCATGGGCACCCGCGTTACACGGGCGACATCGACTTTCTGATCCGTGCCACGCCCGGCAACGCACTGCAAGTTCTTGCCGCGCTACGCGAATTCGGTTTCGGTAGCTCCGGCATTGCGGAACAGGATCTGCTTCGGCCAGGCCAGTTCATCCAGTTGGGCTATCCACCGAATCGCATCGACATCCTCACGTCCATTTCGGGCGTCGATTTCGATTCGGCTTGGGAGTCTCGCGTTGAAACCCTGATCGACGAACTGCCCGTTCATCTCATCGGTTGGGATGACCTTCTGCGAAACAAGCGAGCATCCGGCCGTCAAAAAGACCTGGCCGATGTCGAAAAACTGCTTGCGATCGCAAAGCACAAGAATGCCGGTTAACTCCCCCACAGAGCAAACGCGCGACGCCGCTGCCCATCGCGAAAAGTGAGCAACCGGCGATGGATCCCGGCCCGCGCAACCCAAACTCCCCCTCCGTCGTATGATTCCCCGACTAACCTTCCTCGCGGTACCAACAATAAGGAGAGCTGCATGCGCCGAGGCTTGTTCGGAATCGGAATTCTGTTCCTGGTGGCGGTGAATGGGTTCGCTCAGACCGCCGATGAGGTCATTGCCAAGTACATCGCAACGGTAGGCGGAAAGGATCGCATCGCCGCCGTCACGTCGCTCCGCCGCACCGGCAAATTCACCGGCGGCGGAGGCTTCGAAGCGGGCGTGCTCGAAATGAACGCGCGTCCCAATCATGTCCGCCAGGAGTTCGCCATTCAGGGCATGACGGCCGTGAACGCGTACGACGGCAAGAACGGATGGAAGATCGATCCGTTCGAAGGAAAGAAGGACGCCGAGTCGCTCAGCGAAGAAGAGCTGAAATCGATCATCGAAGACTCCGACCTCGATGGCCCGCTCGTCAACTACGCGCAGAAGGGCAACAAAGTCGAGCTGATGGGGAAGGAAACGGTCGAAGGATCGGAGGCCTGGAAGATCAAGGTCACGACACCTGCCGGCGACGTGCGCAACTACTTCATCGACACGTCGACGAATGTTCCGATCAAGGTCGAGACGCGCCGCATGGTTCGCGGCGCCGAGCGTGAGTACGAAACAGTCCTCGGCGATTACAAAGACGTCAACGGCTGGTACCTCCCCTTCTCGATCGAGAACGGTGTGAAGGGAAACCCGAACCGACAGAAGGTCACCTATTCGAAGATCGAAGCGAACGTGCCGATGGCGGATGGGATTTTCCTGCGCCCTGGAACGCCAGGCGCGACGAACGTCATCGCAACAGCCGCTCCGGCTCCAGCAACACCTACGATCGCGCAAGCCCCGGCCTCTGCTCCGACACCCGACTCCCGACCCACGACTCCCGTCAAGGTCGATTCCGAAACCATCTCCGGCCTCGGCGCGCGCAACATCGGCTCGGCAGCGATGAGCGGACGCATCGCCGCAATCGATGCCGTCCACGAAGGTAATCGTCTGACCGTGTACGTTGGCTCCGCTAGCGGCGGCGTCTGGAAGTCCGTCAACGGCGGCACCACATTCAAGCCGGTGTTCGATAAGCAGCCGGTGCAATCGATCGGCGCGGTGGCCATCGATCCGAAGAATCCGAAAACCATCTGGGTTGGCAGCGGCGAAGCGTGGACCCGCAACTCGGTGTCGTACGGCGACGGCGTCTACAAATCGACTGACGGCGGCGACAACTGGACCAACGTTGGTCTGCCGAATTCGGAGCGCATCGCCAAGATCGCCATCGATCCGTCCGACACGAACACCGTCTACGTCTGCGTTCCCGGAAAGCTGTGGAGCGACAGCGACGACCGCGGCGTCTACAAAACCGCCGACGGCGGCAAGACCTGGACGAAGGTGCTCAAGGGCGCCAACCTCTCGACCGGCTGTTCGATGCTCTCGCTCGATCGTTCCAATCCGAAGACGCTCTTCGCCGGCATGTGGGATTTCCGCCGCAAAGGCTGGACCTTCCGCTCCGGCGGCGACGGCCCCGACGCGGCCAGCGGCAGCGGCCTTTTCAAATCGACCGACGGCGGCGCCACCTGGCAGTCGCTCGACGACAAATCGGCGGCGGGTCTTCCGAAGAAACCGTGGGGACGCATCGCCGTCACCATCGCGCCATCGAATCCGAACATCGTCTACGCGCTCGTCGAGGCCGCACCGCCAAGCAACGGTCTCTATCGTTCCGACGATGGCGGCAAGACCTGGCAGGCGCGCGACCGCAGCCAGATGATGATCTGGCGTCCTTTCTACTTCGCGAACATCCTCGTCGATCCGAAGGACCCGAACAAACTCTACAAAGCCGGCGGTGGACTCATCGCATCGAACGACGGCGGCAAGAGCTTCAGCGGCATCGGTAACGCGGGCCACGGCGACTGGCACGACGTCTGGATCGATCCGAACAACACCGACAATCTGATCGCCGGTGACGACGGCGGCCTTTGGTATTCCTACGACGGCGGCAATCGCGTCTGGAAGGCGGATAACCTCCCCGTCTCGCAGTTCTACCACGTGAGCGTCGACATGGACCGGCCCTATCACGTCTACGGCGGCCTGCAGGACAACAGCTCGTGGGTCGGCGATTCGCAGTACCCGGGCGGCATCACCAGCAGCCGTTGGGAAAACTTCTACGGCGGCGACGGCTTCTGGATGTTCGCCGATCCGAGCGATCCCACGTACCTCTATGCCGAGGCGCAGGGCGGCGAGATTGGACGAGTCAATCGCTACACGCATGAAACGCGGCCGATCAAACCGCTGCCGCAATACAAAGAAGGAAAGCTCCGCTTCAACTGGAACACGCCGATCCACGTTTCGCCGAAGGGCACGCTCTACATCGGCGCGCAGTTCCTCTTCCGCTCGACCGATCACGGGCAGACCTGGGAGCGCATCTCACCCGATCTGACGACGAACGATCCGGCGAAGCAGAAGCAGGAACAGTCGGGCGGCGTGACGGTCGACAACTCATCCGCCGAAATGCACACGACGATCTTCGCGATCGCCGAGTCGTTGAAGAACAGCAACGTGATCTGGGTAGGCACCGACGACGGCAACGTGCAGGTCACCCGCGACGCTGGCAAGACGTGGTCGAACGTCACCGCGAACATCACAGGCCTCCCGAAGAACGCG
>DATAMS010000498.1:0-2077 GCA_036260495.1 Thermoanaerobaculia bacterium | reverse complement strand
CCATCCCTCGCGAAAACTGCCGTCGCGCACGTTGTATCTGTCCTTGTGAGAGAGGACGCAAATGGAGATGTCGCCGTAGGGATCGATGGCGAAACCGCTAAGTCCGCCGCCGCAGTCGTGCACCTGCCGCACTTCTCCCGGGACATACGCGGGCGCGCCGAAATCCTTCGCCAGCCGCTTCCACTCCGAGGCGCGCTGCGTGTCCTCGAGATCAAACGACACGATTTCCGACGGCGTCAGCCGCACTGCCAGCGGACTCGACGAACAGTCGATGCGGGGATTGATCATCGCGTCGAACTTGAAGTCGACGCCGCGGTCGGCCGCCATCTGCTTCATCGCGGGGATCTCATGTTTGTTGATGGAAACCGCCACCGTCTTCAGCTTCAGCGGAAGTTTCCGCTCCAGCAGCAGGTCGATGCCGCGCAAGCACTTGTCATACGAACCGGGAACGCGCGTGAGCTCTTCATACGTCTCGCGCGTGGCACCGTAGAGCGTGATCTCGATGACGAACGGAGGAAGCTCGACGAGAAAATCGGCGATCTGCTCGGTGATGAGCGTGCCGTTCGTGAAGAGCGTGATGAGGAAGCCCTTCCGCTTTGCGTAGGCGTAGATCTCCAGAAAGTCACGCCGCGCGAAAATCTCGCCGCCCGTGAACAGCAGCCAGAGGCATCCCTGCTCGGAGAGCTCGTCGAGCAGGTGTTTGTGTTCCTCGAGCGAGAGCTCACGAACGCGCGCTCCGAGGTCGTTCATCGGGAGGTTGTTGTAGCAGTGCGCGCAGGCCAGCGGACAGCGATTGGTGACCTCGATCGTGCCATCGAGCGGCACGCGCGAGGCCACGTTGTCGTGGAGGATCGTAGTGAAATCGGTGTACGTGCCCGTTTCGATTGTCGTCATCTGGTTGCCTCGACCGCTTCGCCGATGAGGTCGGCGGCCTGCAGGGAGCCGATCAATTCTTCGAGATCGGCGCGCACCTGGCCGGACGCAGCATCATACTCGTCGCAGATCGCATCCACGACAGCATCGACATCGCGGACGCCGTCCAGAAGCGACCAGATCCGCGCCGCAACCGGCGTGAAAACGTAGACGGAGTCGAGATCGCCGACACGGTTGCGGATGGGCACGAGGATACTTTCGTTACCCACCTGCCGCAGAGCAAACTCACCGCGATGCATGAACACGCGTTTGTCCATATTCGATTTTTCGGTTCTGACCCACGTCATTGTCACACGCTCACGTGCGTCCGGCAACCGAATTATTTGACCTAGAGTCTACAATCAAAACTGATGAGCTCGAACCCGTTCCCTGTCGTTACGCCTGCCTCGCCTGAAGCAGACGAAGCGCCGCCGATCGCTCCCCGCCCTCGCCCGTCGAACGAAGAAATCGCGGCGTGGTTGCTGTGCGCCGCGTTGATCGCGTACGTCCTGGTCTGGCATCTCGTGCCCGCGGTTGTCGGCGGCCTGGTGCTCTACCTCGTGCTCGATCGTCTTTCGCACTCGTTCTCGCGACGGATGCCGGGAGCGGCAGCGCGGCCGCTGGCTCTGATCCTCGTCACGCTCGTCGGCGGCGGCGTGATTTTCGGCATCGTGGCGTTGCTCGTCTCCTATCTTCGCCATCATGTCGACAACCTCCCCGCCATGATGACCAGGATGGCCGACATCCTTCAATCGACGCGCGCCTGGCTCGGTGATTACGGCGAGCAACTGATCCCCGAAGTGCTGACCGACGCGGACACGTTCAAGGCCGCGCTTGCGGACTGGCTCAAGGCGCACGCCGAAACTCTCAAGCTCGCCGGCAGCACCGTCAGCTTCGGCGTCGTCCATCTCTTCATGGGCATGCTGCTCGCCGTGATGGTCTTCTTTCGCCACGTCACGCATCACGACGGCCGCGCGCCCGGAACGCTGAGCGAGATGCTGGAACAGAAAGTCGTCCGTTTCACGCGCGCATTCGCGCAGATCGCCACGGCGCAGGTGAAGATCTCGGTCCTCAACACCGCGCTGACCGGGCTCTATCTGCTCGTCGTGCTTCCGCTATTCGGACAGCACATT
Source organism: Thermoanaerobaculia bacterium (assembly GCA_036260495.1). Taxonomy (GTDB): domain Bacteria; phylum Acidobacteriota; class Thermoanaerobaculia; order Gp7-AA8; family Gp7-AA8; genus JADGNZ01. The sequence goes on along the minus strand of DATAMS010000498.1, from coordinate 32 downwards.
CCGTTCGCGACGACGATCGTGTTCGTCACCTT